>JBDTQY010000052.1:0-9654 GCA_039931955.1 Chloroflexota bacterium | reverse complement strand
GCGCCAACAAGATCTGGAAGCGGATGCTCCAGGAATACGAAGCCCCGCCGATCGACCCCGGGATCGACGAGGCGCTCCAGGAGTTCATCGCCCGCCGCAAGGCGTCCATGCCGGACTCCGAGATCTAGGCGTGGACCTCCTCCGCCGGGTCTTCGGCGGCCCTTCCGGTTGGTCCGGCTCGGGCTCGCGGGGCGGTCGAGGTCTCAGCACGGGCGCCCGGGCCGCGCTCATCCGCGTCCTCGAGGCACCGACGTTCGAGCTGATTCCGCTCAAGAACGTCCACGATCAGTCGGCGTTCCTGCCCGCCGGCGCCACGGTATCCGTCACGGCGTCGCCGGCCAAGGGCATCGACGCCGCGCTCGCCCTGGCCGAGACGCTCGGATCCCGCGGGTTCCGGGCCATTCCGCACCTGTCCGCCCGGATGATCCGCGACCACGCGCATCTCAGCGACCTCCTGGCGCGGATGTCGGCGGCCCGAATTGACCGGGCCTTCGTGGTTGGCGGGGATGCCGAGGAACCCGGTGCGTTCCTCGACGGGCTGTCACTCCTGCGGGCCATCGCGGAGCTGGGCAATGGCCCAACCGACATCGGCATTCCCTGCTATCCGCAAGGGCACGCGGTCATTCCCCCGGACGCGCTGCTGATCGCCCTGCGCGACAAGGCGCCATTCGCGGCCTACATGACCACCCAGCTCTGCTTCGACCCCGTTGCGATCGGCCGATTCATCGCGGATCGACGCATCGAGGGCAACACTTTGCCGGTCAAGATCGGTATCCCCGGGGTCGCCGAAGTGCCCAAGCTGCTTTCGATCAGCGCCCGCATCGGCGTCAAGGACACGGGCCGGTTCCTGTCCAAGAACGCCCGGTTCGTCGGGGAGCTGCTGACCGCCGGTGGGATCTACCGGCCGACCGGCCTGCTGGAGAAGCTGGCACCCACCCTGGCGGACTCGGCGGCCAACGTCATCGACCTGCACATCTACACGTTTAACCAGGTCGAATCGACCGAGAACTGGCGTGCGGCGTACCTGACTGCGCTTCGAGCCACGGGCCAATGACGCCCGAGCAGCAGAACCTTCGTGACGCGCTCGCAGCATTGCCAGGGCGAGTGGCGGAGGCTGCAGGTCGCCTGACCGATCCGGACGAACCGGTGGCTCCGGGTGACTGGTCCGCGCGCGAGGTTGTCCTCCACCTGGCGGCGGTGGACCAGGAGGTCTGGCAGCCCCGCCTGGATGCCCTGGTCGCTGAGGACCTCCCGCGCTTCACTTGGGCCGAGCCGGGTACCTGGTCAGGACCAGGCGCAGAGACCTTCGAGGGGGCCGCCGCAGTGCTGGCGACGTTTCGAGCAGCCACGATCGAGCGGCTGGATGCACTCGACGAGGTCGGCTGGGCTCGGCGGGGGATCCACGCAACCCTCGGCGACATCGACGTGGCGGCGCTCATGCGCATCGCCCAGGACCACGACGCGGAGCACCTGGCCCAGATCCCGGGCTAGCTGGGGCGCATTCGGAGCCGCGCGTTCAGAGCCGCGCATTCGGAGCCGCGCGTTCAGAGCCGCGCATTCGGAGCCGCGCATTCGGAGCCGCGCGTTCAGAACGCGACGCGAGCGACCCAACCCTGTCTGCCGCGGGCGAGTCCTGTCATTTACTCGCCACCGGAGTGGCAGGTGCCGCCGCCGCAGAACCTGGGTTCCCGCAGCGCAGTCGCCAGTGGGAGTTGAGTGTGGCATCCACCGGCCAAGAACTGCTACAGGGCGCGACGGGCCGATTTGGAACCCATCTCACCGTCTACTACTCGCTGGACGGGTATCTGGGGAGAACAGCCATCCGGGCGCGGAGAAGCCGCGCTGGCGACTTCCGCTCGCCCGGTCCGGTAGGCTCTCGCCTGATATCGAATCACCAAGATCCGCGAGGAACGAATGCCCACCGTCAGTGAGATCTCCAGCCGCTACATCGATGAGAGCGCGGCCCTCGACCCGGTGCGCGGCGAACGCTGGGGTGTTGCGTCCGATCCAACGAGGCTGACCGACTACTCGCCGGCCGGCCTTGCGGCCCTCGCGGACCTCTTGCGGCGCACGATCCGGGACATGGAGGCAGCCACGCCGACGTCCGAGCCGGAGCGCCTCGGCCAGGGGTTCCTGATCGACTGGGCAGGCGGTGAGCTGGGCGTCCTCGACACGGGCGAACGGGAACGCATGATCAGCAACATCGTCGGCGCACCGGCTTCGACGCGATCCGTCTTCGACCTCATGGACAAATCTGCGCCCGGCGGGTGGGAGAACATCCAGGCGCGCCTCGAGGCCGTGGCCGGCTCGCTGGGCGGTTACCGGGCAAGCCTTGAGCAGGGCTTGGCGAGCGGGCGCCCGGCGGCTAGACGACAGGCCCTCGTCGTGGCTGACCAGTGCGCCACGTGGGCGGGCTCCGGTGCGGATGGCGGCTGGTTCGGGACGTTCGTGGCCGGCTATGGCGCCGGCCCGCTCCGCTCCCATCTCGATGCTGCCGCATTGCACGCAGCCGCGGCCTACGGGGACCTCGGCACCTGGCTCCGGGACACCTACGCGCCCCAGGCGGCCGAGTCGGACGCCTCGGGCGACGAACGCTACAAGGTCTGGGCCGAGTACCTGCTCGGCACCGATCTCGACATCGACGAGGCCTACGCCTGGGCCTGGGAGGAGCTCGCTCGCCTCGAGGCCGAGAAGGACATCGAATGCGAGCGGATCCTGCCGAGAGCCGGTTTTGAAGCCGTGCGCGAGTTGCTGATCACGGATCCCGACCGCTCGATCCACGGGGTAGATGCCTACCGATCGTGGCTCCAGTACCTGACCGACGAAGCAATCTCCGGCCTGAGTGGCCGTGAATTCGACATTCCCGAGTCAATCCGCCGCTGCGAGGTCCACATCCCACCCGAGGGCAGCGCAGCCGCGGCGTACTACACGTCGCCATCGGAGGATCTGCAGCGACCCGGCCGAACCTGGTTCCCGACGATCGGGCGGAAGCGTTTCCCGACATGGGACGAGGTAAGCACGGTCTACCACGAGGCCGTTCCCGGCCACCACCTCCAGGGGGCAACGATCCGACTGGTGCCGCTGACCCGTGCTCACAAGCTCGGCTTCATGTCCGCGCATGGCGAGGGCTGGGCGCTCTACTCGGAGCGCCTGATGGATGAGCTGGGCTGGTTCCGGACTCCCGAAACGCGACTCGGGTTCCTCTGCGCCCACGCTTTCCGCGCCGCCCGGATCGTTGTCGACATCGGACTCCACACCGGCCGGTTGATCCCGAAGGGCCGCCCGGGAGCGGGCGAATCCTGGACATACGAACGCGCGATCGACTTCATCGTCCGAGCCAGCGGTATGGACCGCGACAAGGCCGAGAGCGAGGTCCTCCGGTATCTGTCCTGGCCGTCCCAGGCCACCGCCTACAAGCTCGGTGAGCGCACCTGGCTCGCGGGTCGTGACGCGGCGCAGGCGACGGCCGCATCCGCCGGCCGCCCCTTCGATCGGAAGGCGTGGCACGCCGGTGCGCTCGCGCTGGGTCCGCTGGGGCTGCGCCGACTGGGCTCGGAGCTGGCGAAGGTCTGAGGTAGTGGCTGCGCTGCCGTCCGGCAGCGTGCCCACGGCAGCGTTGATGGAGGGTCGGACTCGATGGCACGAACCGAGATGATCGAGCGGTACCGGACCGGCATGGCCGACCTGGACGACGCGCTGGCCGGCATCAGCGACGAGGAGCTGGATCGCGCCCAGCCGGATGGTGAGTGGACAGCTCGCCAGGTCGTCCACCATCTCGCCGATGGCGAGGCGATGTCGCACACGCGACTCCGACGACTCGTGGCCGATGATCAGCCGGTGATCCAGGGCTACGACGAGCCGACATTCGCGGCGCGCCTCCATTACGACCGTCCGATCGCGACCTCGCTCGCGGTGGTGCGAGCGGTGCGAGCGGCGAGTCTGGAACTCATGGAGGTCATGACGCCGGCCGACTGGTCGAAGACGGGCAACCACAGCGAGCACGGCACCTATTCCGTTGATTTCTGGTTGGAGCTCTATTCCGAGCACGTCCACGAGCACGCCGGCCAGATCCGGAGGGCTCGCGCCCGCGACTGAGCCGCGATCGCCGGAGTCGCTCAGCCAGTCGCCCGGGTCGTCAGCCGGCCGGCGCTCCTCGCCTGGAGCTCGACCCCGACGGGTGGGGCCGACGCGCCCGCACGCTTGGGGACGGTCGCGGCCCGACCGTCGGACTGAACGGTGTAACGCCTTGAACCCGGACGCGTCTCAACTGCTGCCCAGCTCAGGGTCATCACGTCCACAACGCAGAGGGGCTGACGCCGTGTCACACCGGATCTCAGCACGCATGATTGCCGTGGTCGCGGCGTTTCTCCTGGCCATCCTTGCCGGCGCTTACGGCGGCTGGATCCTGTGGGACCAGGAAGCATCCGGGATCATGATTCCGATCGGGGCCATTGCCCTCCTTCTCATCGGCGGCCTCCTCGCCATGGTCAGTCTGGACGTCGGTCGCGTGCCGCTTCGTCGCGTCGCCCTCGTGCTCGTGGCCGCCGCGGTCGGTCTCCTCGTCGGATACGGCGTCGGGCCCAAGCGCGAACCGCTCATCCAGCAGTTCGGCGGCACGCTGACCCTCCACCTCGAGTCGCCGGTGGTCGCGGACGCGACAGGGCCTTCAACCTGCCTCAACGTCGCCAGCGGGACGGAGTTCTACGTAGGTGACGACTCCAATCTCCGCCTCGAAACGCCGGATAGCCCGTTCGTGACGATCTGGATCGACTCAGGAGATCGGTGGCAGGTTCAGAATAATTCTCCCCGTAAGAACGGCGTTCTACTCCACATAGGGATCAGCGGGGCTCTCGTGACGGATGCCGGCAAACCCTCGACCATCGGGATGCAGGCCACCGAGTCGTCAACCCTCGCCTCGACGTTCAGCAAGAAGGGTGGCTCGATCCGCTTCGCCGATCTCGCTCCACAGACGAGCGCGGACTTCAACGGCGAGTCAATGAACCTCGCCGGCACGATCGAATGGACCTGCGGCCCGGCCGCGCCCTGATGGGACCGCCGCGCAGCGCCTCCCGCGGCCGGACTACTTCCCGGCGGTCCTAACGGTCGGTCTGGGCAAATGAGACCAGCATGGGTCTAGAAAGGCACGACATGTCGCAAACACCACCGAGTCGCAATCGAACCGGGATTGTCCTGGGCATCGTCATCGCCCTGGCCGTTCCAGTCGCATCGCTGCTGGTCGCCTCTCTGTGGCAGGCGGGGATCCTTGCGCTCGAACCGAATGGCGCGTTCGTTCAGGCGCTTCAGGCGGCGGCGCTCTGGGAGATCGCCCTCGGTCCGATTGGCATCGTGATCATCGGGCGGGCCGCGCGCTTTACTGGTGCCGAATGGTTCCTGTGGGCCATTCTTGAAGTACCGAGCCTGCTCATCATCTGGTTCATCAGCGCCGCCTTCCTCGGCGGCCTCGCCGGCGAGCCCTTCTGAGATCGCCTCATGTGCCATCGAGACCGTCGTCCCCGGCCCCAGCATGCACGGCGCGCCGATGCGCACGCATCTCCCGGATCGGGCGAGTCCAATGTGCCTGAGCGAGCTCTCAAGCCCTGCCGGCACCCAGTAGCTCGTCCTGAAGTCGCGAGGCCAACCACCCTGCATATTGCTCAGGAGACCAACCTCGGGTGGCCACGAGCAGGTGGAAGAGCCCCGGGTCGATGAGGACCCACACAATGTCGGCCGCCGCCTCGAGATCGATATCGTGGCGGAGCGGACCCTTCGACTGCGTGTCGGCGACCACATGCGCCGCGCCGATCCGGCGCTCCGCCAGGATCTTGTCCCAAACGGGACGCACTTCGCGGTCGGCCGACGCGGCGCCACGAACGGCCTCGTAGATGGCGGCGACCCTTTCGCCAAGAGCAGTTACGAGGCCGGCATATCGCTCGAGGTAGCGACGCTGATCGGGCTCCGCCCGGATCGCCATCGACTCGGGCCGGAGGGGCAGCGGGACCGGATCGTCGTCTCCGACCAACGCCACGTCGTAGGCCCTCTTCAGCAGCACGGACTTGCTGCCAACCGCCGTGAAGATCGTCGCGCGACTGACGCCCGCCTCCAGTGCAATGGCATCGATCGAGGTCGCGCCATAACCGTCCTGGACGAACAGGCGCGTGGCTGCATCGACGATCGCCCGCGCTGTCGTGAGCGCCTGGGCGGATCGCAGCGGCGAACGATATTCCCTCTTGACAGGGCCCCTCGTATTCATCAGACTCATAGTATAGTGATTTGACCGACGGTACTACAGAAGGCTAGCACCGGCCTAGCGGAGGGCTCGATCATCATGAAGGACGACGCACCAGGACATGACCCGATGGCGGTCGTCCTGCGCTTACAGGATGCGACCAACGAGCACGATCTCGATGCCCTGGTCGGCTGCTTCGCGGACGACTATCGGAGTGAGATCCCTCTGCATCCGTCACGATCGTTCCGGGGCAGTCAACAGGTCCGACGCAACTGGACGCAGATCCTCGCGGGCGTGCCCGATCTGCGATCGGAACTGATCCGTTCCGCAAGACAAGGAAACGAGGTCTGGGCCGAGTGGGAGTGGTCAGGCACTCGGAGGGACGGCGCGGCCCACCTGATGCGGGGAACGACCATCCTTGGTGTCGACGGAGACACCATCACCTGGGCTCGTTTCTATATGGAACCCGTCATCGACGATGGCGCAAACGTCGAATCCTCAGTCCGGCAGACCGTCACTCCCGGAACCGCGCCCTCGGCGGGTTCCAGGCGATGATCGCCGTGGTCGGGGCAACCGGGACCATGGGTCGGCTCCTGATCCCGGAGTTGCTGTCGCGGCAAGGGTCCTCAGCCCTCGAAGCGGTTCGAGCGGTCGCGCACGATCCATCTTCGGGCTTTCCCGCGCAACACGATCTGCAGCTCATTGCGGCTGACGTCGCGACTGAGGAGGGCGCAGCCAGGGCCGTCGCCGGTGCCCGTGTGGTGGTCTCGGCCATCACGGGGTTCTCCGCTCCGGCTGGACTCATGGGCATCGATGTGGCTGCGAACCGAATGCTGATCCGCGCCGCCGCGCGGGCGGGAGTCGAGCACCTCGTCATCCTCTCGGTTCGAGGCGCCGATCCCGGAAGTCCGATCGAGCTCTTCCGGGCCAAGGGACAGGCAGAGCAGGCTGCCCGCGCGAGCGGGATTGCCTGGACGTTCATTCGACCCACTGCCTACCTGGAGACCTGGCTCGGCATCGTCGGCGGACCGTTGGTGACGACGGGCAAGACGATGGTCTTCGGTCGCGGCCGGAACCCGATCAACTTCGTCTCCGCCTTCGACGTCGCACGCCACGTTCAGCTCGCGATCGAGGATCCAGAGATGCGCGGCTGCATCCTCGACGTTCCCGGCCCCGAAAACCTCACGATCGAGGAGCTCATCCGGCTGGTCGAGGCGGTATCGGGCCGAACTGCGAAGGTGTCTCATGTTCCGCGCTTGGCCCTCCGCATCCTGTCTCGCGTCATCCGCCCTGTCAGCGCGATGCGCGCCGGTCAAATGGGGGCCGCCCTGATGATGGACACAGCAGACATGTCGGTCGACGGTGCGGTCATTCGGGCAGCTCAGCCGTCCATTCCGATGACGGCCGCGCTTGAAGTTGCAAACCGGATGTTCGCGAATACCCATGCTGGGCAAACCTGAAAGTTCGGAGCCGAGGTCCGGCTGGTGACCTGATCGACAATCCGCAGAACAGGGATCGGTGATAGGCCGCCCCTGACCGCCCCGAAAGCGCAGCCTTCAGGGCCCCCGAGTGCCCGAGTCGGCCTGATGGCTCTCGAGGCGGCTGGCCCCCCGGCCCGGCCCGGCGCAGAGGCCTCCCGGCGGCCCGGCCCGTCGCGTGTGTCGCGGCGCGTTGAACGCCCACCGTGCGTATCTCCGGCTGGGAGGTTGCACACTCCTCGGTTCTGCACGCTCAGCGTGCAGCGACGGGGTCCCCGGCGGCCTATGTCTCGGTATCGCCCGCGTGGCGTGCAGGATCGGGGCGCAGACGACCGGCCCTGGCGCCCGTTCCGAGATACGCACGCCCAGCGAGCAGCCGGGCCAGCGAGCAGGCGGGGCACAGTGGGGGTACCGGCCCGCGGCATGCCCCCTCGATACGAATTCCGACAAGGGATGCTACGCGCCCGCGCCCCCACCACCGATTGACGCAGCTGCAACCTCGCGCCTAGACTAATCCCGACCTTTGAGGTCGGATATAAATCATGCGCGCGCGCCCCGACGCTGGGCCGCCTCTCTCAGACAACTTCGAGGACCGCCACCCTGAGCACTCGACCCGCATTCCATGGCTCCGGCGCCGTCGCCTTCAGCACGAAGGGTGAATACGGCGTGCGGCTCATGGTCCAGCTCGGGCGCCACTACGGAACGGGCCCCGCGAGTCTGGCGGAGATTGCCGCCGCCGAGGACCTGCCGCGCGCCTACCTGGAGCAACTGGCAATGGGTCTCCGGGACGCAGATCTCGTCGTGTCCACCCGCGGTGCCCATGGCGGCTACGAACTGGCCCGCCCGCCCCAGGACATTCGAATGAGCGAGGTCCTTCGCGCGCTCGAGGGTCCGATTGCGCCGATGATCTGCGCCTCGGATGACCCGGAACACGCCACGATGTGCGACCGGACGTCCAACTGCACCGTCAATATCCTCTGGGTCCGCGTCCGGGACGCCATTGCCGGCGCGCTCGAAGGCATGACGCTCGCCGAACTCGTGCCCCTTCGCGTGCCGGAACTCCCGGTGGCGCTCGGGGCTTCCGCGTCCAGACTTTCCAGACCACTTCAAGGAGCCGTGACGAACTCGTGAGCACCGATACCGACGACCGCAAGCTGATCATCCGTGGACTCCGGGTCGCGCCCATCGCGGCACCGGAGAACGACATCCTCCAGGGCATCGACCTCGAGGTCGGACCTGGAGAGGTCCACGCGATCATGGGCCCCAACGGGTCGGGCAAGACGACGCTCGCCTACGCCTTGATGGGCCATCCCGCCTATGTCATCACGGGTGGCTCGGTGACCTGGATGGGCCGGGACGTCCTCAAGCTGTCGGCCGACAAGCGGTCCCGTCTCGGGATGTTCCTCGCCTTCCAGTACCCGACGGCCGTCCCCGGCCTGAGCGTCGCCAGCTTCATTCGAAGCGCGCTGAACGCCAAGCTCCAGGGGATTGACAAGAACCCGGACATCGACCCGACGGACGCCATCAAGGGTGGTGTCTCGATGATGGAGTTCCGGAACAAGATGCGCCAGAAGCTTGCCCTTCTGAAGATGGACGAGAGTTTCGTCTCGCGCTACGTCAACGAGGGCTTCTCGGGCGGCGAGAAGAAGCGCCTCGAGATGCTCCAGATGGCGATGCTGGAGCCCCGGCTTGCGATCCTCGACGAGACCGATTCGGGTCTCGATATCGATGCCCTGCGGATCGTGGCCGAGGGCGTCAACGCGATGCTCAACCCGGATCTCGGCATCCTCCTGATCACGCACTACCAGCGGCTGCTCAACCACATCAAGCCCGACGTGGTCCACGTCCTGGCCAAGGGCCGGATCGTCGCCTCGGGCGGCCGCGACCTGGCGCTGCGACTCGAGGACGAGGGCTACGGCCCGATCCTCCGCGAGGCGGGCCTCGAGATCG
>JBDTQY010000051.1:0-2580 GCA_039931955.1 Chloroflexota bacterium | reverse complement strand
ACTACAACGGCCACCAGTTGCTGGTGGATCACCCTGCCGCCGCAGCCGGGCTGGCGAAATACCGCATCAATCCGGGCAACGTCGGCACCAAGCGGCACGATGAGCACTTCCAGACGATCGTCCGCGTGGCGATCGGACACGGCAAACCGGTCCGTATCGGCGTCAACTGGGGCTCCCTGGATCAGCTGCTCCTGACCGAGCTCATGGACGCGAATTCACGGCTGCCCGAACCGCGGCCGACCCGGGATGTGATGATCCAGGCCATGCTTGAATCGGCACTCCGCTCGGCGGAGCTCGCTGAATCGACCGGCCTCGGACACGACCGGATCATCCTCTCGGCGAAGGTGAGTCGAGTCCGCGACCTCGTCGACGTGTACCGACTCCTCGCCGCTCGGTGCGACTATCCGCTCCATCTCGGCCTCACCGAGGCGGGCCTCGGGATGAAAGGCATCGTGGCCTCCACGGCCGGACTCGCCATCCTGCTCAACGAGGGCATCGGAGACACGATCCGGGTTTCCCTGACGCCTGCCCCGGGCGGGGAACGGGAGGAGGAAGTCAGGGTTGCCCAGCAGGTGCTCCAGTCGCTTGGGCTGCGCGCTTTCCTCCCGCAGGTCAGCGCGTGTCCCGGCTGCGGCCGAACCACGTCGACGTTCTTTCAGGAGATGGCCCAGCGAATCCAGGACCACCTGCGGGATCGCATGCCGACATGGCGAGACCAGCATCCGGGCGTGGAAGAGATGACCGTGGCCGTCATGGGCTGTGTCGTCAACGGACCCGGCGAATCGAAGCACGCCGACATCGGAATCAGCCTCCCAGGGACCTTCGAACAGCCGGTTGCGCCGGTCTTCATTGATGGGAAGCTGGACCGGACCCTGCGCGGCGACGGCCTCGTCCAGGAGTTCATTGACATCCTCGAGGGTTACGTCGAGCGCCGCTACCCCGCCGTCTGACCGGTCGGCCAGTCGCGGAGCGGTTGGGCGGGTTTCCGTGCTTCGACGGCCGCGGGGTCGCGGTGTATACTCCGGGCCGGAATCGAATGGCCGCCTCCGTGGACGTGGGTGACCCCCACGTATTTTTTTCGGGCGGCCCGGTACGGATAGGGATGGAGGGCGATGCGACCATGAGTCGAGACTTCATCGGTGCCCTCCTCCAGCTGAACGCTGAGAAGCAGGTCCCGCGTGAGCAACTGATCCACACGGTCGAGGATGCGATCCAGTCCGCCTATCGGCGTATCGCGAACGAGGAAGACATCCACGTTCAGATCGATGCCGAAAGCGGCAAGATTCGCGTCTACCGCGCTCGGATTGCCGTCACGGAGATCGAGGACGACCTGACCCAGTTCACGCTCGACGACGCCCGAGCCATCAAGCCGGATGCTCAGCCGGGCGACCTGGTTGAAACGGAGCAGCTGGACGAAGACTCCTTCGGCCGAATCGGCGCCCAGACCGCCAAGCAGGTGGTTCTGCAGCGACTCCGCGAGGCGGAACGGGACGTGGTCTACGACCAGTTCGCGAGTCGCGAAGGGGAGCTGATCACCGGCACCGTCAACCGGGTCGAGCCGCGCGCGATCATCCTCGATGTCGGCAAGGGGGTCGAGGCCATCCTGGCAACGACCGAGCAGTCGCCACTGGAGCACTACCGGATCGGCCAGAACGTCAAGGCCTTCGTTCTCGAGGTGCGCCGCCTGCCCAAAGGGCCGGCCCTCTTCGTGACGCGGACCCACAAGGGATTTCTCAAGCGCCTCTTCGAGCTGGAAGTCCCGGAAATCCACAGCGGCACCGTGGAGATCCGCGCGATCGCGCGTGAAGCCGGCAGTCGCAGCAAGGTGGCCGTCGGGTCGCGACAGGACGGACTCGACCCGGTCGGGGCCACCGTGGGCCAGCGGGGTTCGCGCGTTCAGGCCGTGGTCGCCGAGCTTGGCGGCGAGAAGATCGACGTCATTCCATGGAGCGACGACCCCTCGGCGCTCGTGGCGAACGCGCTCTCTCCAGCTCAGGTGCTGTCCGTTGATATCGACGTCGAACATCGCATCGCCAACGTGACCGTGCCAGAGCGCATGTTGTCCCTGGCAATTGGTCGCGAAGGCCAGAATGCGCGCCTGGCGGCGCGACTGACAGGTTGGCGGATCGACATCCGCAGCGACGTTTCCGTCGCCGAGGCAAAGGCCGCGGAATCAGATCCAGCGCCTGATGTTGCGGCGGGCACCGTCCCGACACCCCCGCTGGCCGGTGCGGGGGCTGTGCCCGAGGCCGTGACCTCCGCGCCTGAGGAGCCCTCCGCCTCGGAGGAGGCCGGCGCAGAGGAAACCGGCGCAGAGGCTTCATCGACTGTGAAAGCGGCGCCAAAGGCGAAGCCACGAACCAGGGCCAAGAAGGCGTCGCCCGAGCCACAGAAGGCGGTCGCCACCCAGGCTACCGAGGCCGCCGAGGCCTCAGCACCACCGGCGGCCCCAAAGGCCAAGCCACGAGCCAGGGCCAAGAAGGCCGAGACACAGGGCGACGCCAAGGCTGAGGCGATCACTGAAGCGCCGGCGGCCGATCCGGCACCCACGGCGAAGCCAAAAACCCGCGCCAGGAAGAC
>JBDTQY010000050.1:0-6920 GCA_039931955.1 Chloroflexota bacterium | reverse complement strand
GGGTGCCCCGGGCGGCGGGGCGGTCGCGGTTCGCAAGACCATCGAGATCGGCGGCCGGCGCATGAGGCCAGAACTCCGCCTCACGGTGGCCGTCCGGAACAACGGCCCTCAACCGATCCGCGCCCGCATGGGACTGGAGTGGGCCCTCATGCTCCTGGGAGGCGGGGGGAACCCGTCTGCCTGGTACGAGATCGAAGGAAACCGCCGAGCACACGATTCAGCCGGGAGTGCAGCCGGGGTCGAACTCGTCCGCCAGGGCAACGACTGGATCGGTCTGTCCATCGAAAGTACGCCCAGCCAGCCTGCGGACGCGTGGTGGGCGCCCATCGAGACCGTCTCGAATTCGGAGGGCGGCTTCGAACGCGTCTACCAGGGTTCCTCGCTTCTCCTCTCCTGGCGGCTCGATCTACCGCCCGGACAGGAGGCCGTCTTCGGCGTCACGCATCGCGTGGCCGCGGCCACGGATCGCGCCGAGGCAACCGCTGCGCGCTGACAGCTTTGGTACAGTGCACTGGGCCAAGCCAGACCACATCTCGGATCCGTTGAGCCATGTCGAAGACCGAGCCTGAGCTGAAATCGATGCCGACTCCTGCGCCCGCCAAAGACCTCGACGTTGCGCGCGACAGCGATGTCCCGATCTCGACGCAGATCTTCTGGCAACTTGCCTACCAGATCGACTCTGGTCGGCTGCTGCCCGGAACCCGCCTGTCGCCCGTCCGTGAGCTGGGAGCAGCCCTGCGCGTCAATCCGAACACCATCCGGGCTGTCTACCGCCGACTGGCCGATGGCGGATACGTCACGAGTCGGCATGGGGCCGGAACGGTCGTGGCCGACCGGCCGCCGAAGCGGCGGCGTCCGGATACGCTGGCCGGGATCGTGTCCGAGATGATCCGACGTGCGGCTCAATCCGGCTTCACCCCGGATGAGGTAGCCGCCGCGACGTTTGCCGCTTCGTCCGAGCGGCGGCGGCCAGGTCTGGTTGTGAGGGTCCTGTTCGCAGAGTGCACCACCGCCGACGCCGGCTATGACGCCGAGCGCCTGAACAACGAATTCCCCACTCGAATTGAGGCCGAAGGCACGCTCCTCGACGAACTGCCTGATCGGCTGGACCGGTTCCACTACGACCTGGTGGCGACCACCGCGTTCCATGCAGATGAGGCGCAGGCGCTCGTGGGTGGCCGGGCCCCGGTGGTGGCGATGCTGGTCGGCCCGGGTTACGTCGAGATGGTCCAGGAGATCGCGGCTCTGCCGCCTGGCTCCAGGGTCGGCGTGGTCTGCGCGTCCGAGCGCGGCACGGACAACATCGCCGAAACATTGGCCATCGCCGGGACGACGGGCGTCGAACTCCTGCCCGTCCTGATCGGCGACGCCGCTGGGCTATCCATGCTGGACGAAACCGCAGACCTGATCTTGATGTCGCGCGAGGCACTGGCCCTGGGCATGGACGCCGATCTGTCGCATCCTGATCGCGTTCGGGCGTGGAGTTATGAATTCGATCCGGCGGCCATCGAGCACCTCCGTCGAGCGATCGATCACGTTTTCGCGGGCCGTGACGCCACGACTCACCCCACCCGTGGCTGAGCAACGTTAGGTCGAGATTGCCCGTCGCCGACGGGCCAACCAGATGCACCCGCCGTGCGGGATACGGGAGAATCCACCGCGTGAGCACTGATCCAGGACCCGCCCCATGGGTTCAGCCGGTGGTCCTGACCGGATCCCTGGTTCGACTCGAGCCACTCGCCTTCGGGCACCTGAATGACCTTGTCGATGTTGGGCTGGATGAGAGCATCTGGGCATTGACGGTTGCCCGACCCACAAATCGCGACGGGATCGAGGAGTGGTTGCTCGCGGCCCTCGCATCGGCTCGGAACGGGATGGAGGCACCCTTCGCGACGATCGACCTGGCGAGTGGTCGTGCGATCGGGAGTACGAGGTTCATGTCCATCGTCCGGGCCCACCGGCGCCTTGAAATCGGGTGGACCTGGGTGGGGACCGCGTACCAGCGGACCGGTGCAAACCGCGAGGCGAAGCTGCTCCAGCTGGGCCATGCCTTCGAGGTGCTTGGCGCCAACCGCGTGGAGTTCAAGACGGACGCGAGGAACGAGAGGTCGCGTCGTGCGTTGCTCGGAATCGGAGCCACTTTCGAGGGTATCTTCCGCAGCCACATGATCATGCCCACGGGACCGCTCCGCGATTCCGCGTTCTACAGCGTGATCGCCGACGAGTGGCCGAGCGTCAAAGCCCACCTGGCGGGCAGCATCAGGGACCGCTGAGAGCGGGGAGCCGCGCGCCCAACCACGGACCTCGCGCCCGGTCGCGAACTCGGGGACCTCGCGGACGCGCCTGCCTCGCCGCGATGCGGACCTGACCGGCGGCGGAGGTCCGGACGCTCAGTTGGATGGCATCTGCGATGATCGACGCCTGCAGGCCGCCAACAGCCTGCCACCGGGATGCGGGAGGCCACGTCATGATCGATCTGCTCATCAAGGTCCTCATCAACGCGGCCGGGGTGTACGCCGCGATCCAGCTCGTCAGCCAGATCTCGTTCGATTTCGGCGATGCATGGTGGAAGCTGCTGGTCGTCGCGCTGCTCCTGGCCCTCGTCAACAGCTACCTCAAGCCGATCCTCAAGATGCTGTCGTTCCCGGTCACGCTGATGACGCTCGGCTTGTTCGCCTTCGTACTCAACGCCGTCCTCCTGCTCCTGGTGAGTTTTGTCTCGAACCAGCTCGGATTGGGCTTCACGATCGGCGGGTTCCCGCCCGAGTTCACCGCCGATTCGTTCATCGGTGCCCTGCTCGGGTCGCTCATCATCAGCGTGGTTTCAACCCTCCTCGGGATGCTCAACGCCGGCCGCAGAATCGTCATCTAGGCGTCGGCAGCACCGCATCCAGCCGCGAGTGCGGCTGACGGACGGCAGGATCGTGACCGCGCTCGCCTCCACACGCCTATCTGAGATCGCACCGCATCTGCGCCGTGCGGGCGGGCGGTTTGGTACCCCGGTCTCGGTCACGGACATGGTCGAACTGACGAGTGCCGCCGAGACGATCACGAGCGCCTTCCCTGATCCGTGGCTGCGCTCGTTCTCCGTCAAGGCCAACGATGTATCCGCGATCGTGGGCCGGGTCGCCAGCCTGGGGTTCGGCGCCAACGTGGTCTCGCGCGGCGAGTGGGCGGTCGCGCGACGAGCCGGCCTCCCCGATGCACGAGTGACCTTCGAGGGCGTTGGCAAGAGCGACGCCGACCTGCGGGCTGCGGTGGATGCGGCGGCCTCCGGGCACCCGCCTCGATGGCTGGCGGTGGAATCGCTGGACGAGGCCAACGCGCTTGTCCGGATCGCAGCGGCACGGCTCGGGCGCGGAACACTCGACCTCCTGTTCCGCCTCAATCCGGCCGTCGCGCCCGATACGAGCGCGGGGCTGGCCGTCGGCGCCGCCGGCTCCAAGTTCGGGATGACCGCGGACGAGTTGACGGCCGCCATCGGGGCGACCGACAGCGTGGCTGGCCTGGTCCCGAGGGGGATCCATCTCCACGTCGGATCGCAACTCCAGACGGTGGATGCATGGCGAGACGCGACTCGGCGCGGGCTCGCTCTTGGGGCCCTGATCCGCGGCGGGCGACCCGGATTCGACACGCTCGATCTCGGGGGCGGCTTTCCGGTGGCACCGAGTGATGAGCCCGTGCCAAGCCCCGCCCACTTTGCCCGCGAGGTCCCCGGGCTCTTGGTCGGGGTCGCGGCCGATCGACGTCCCACGCGGTTCGCCATCGAACCTGGCCGCTATCTCGTAGCCCGCGCGGGCCTGCTGGTTGGTCGCGTGCTCCACATCCGGGACCGTGGGGGCCGGCAGGTCGTCATCGACGTCGGGATGACCGAGATCATTCGCCCCGCCCTGTACGGCGCACGCCACGACATCGTGGCCCTGACTTCACTCGGCAGGCCCGCCCTCGGGCCGTCCCAACTGAACGCGGACGGGGCACCACTCCACCGCATCACGCCCGATCTGACGCCCGCGCTGGTCGAGGGACCGCTGTGCGAGTCGACCGATCATCTGGGTGAGCATCGGCTGCCGCCCCTTCGGCGTGGCGATCTCGTGGCCATCCTGGACACCGGGGCGTACGCGGCATCGCTGGCGTCTTCCTACAACGGGCGGCCCAGGCCGCCGCAGGTGATCCTGGAACCCGATGGAGCCCTGACGCTCGTCCGCCGCCGCGGCTCGTTGGCAGGCCTCGGCTGAGGGTGCATCATCGAGCCATGCATGTGCCCGTGAGATCGATCCTGGCTGGCCTGGCCATCGCCGTTCTGATTCCCGTCGCCGCGGTGCTTGCCGCGGACCCAGGTCCTCCATTCCCCTCGCCGACCATCGATCGAGCGGTCTACGACGTGGCCGGCGTCTTCCGGCCTGCAACCATCGACACGCTCGAATCGATGATCGACAACATCGAGAACCGGACCGGGGCCGAGGTCGTCATCTACACGCAGGTGTGGCCCTACAAGATCGACCAGGCGACCTCGGAGGAGAACGCGCTGGGGCTCATGAACCAGTGGGGTGTCGGCCGGCGCGGCTTCGACGACGGCCTGGTGATCCTGTTCGATCTCGATCCATCGCGCGTCCATGGCCAGGTGAGTCTGTATGCCGGATCGGGCTTCCGCGACACGTTCCTCACCGACGCCGAGCGCCAGAGGATCTTCGACAACGACATGCTGCCGCTCCTGGTAAACGGCGATCTCGACGGCGCAGCCCTGGTCGCGATGGTGCGGGTCAACGACGCCGCAACCGTTGACCACGCCGCGAAGCTCCAATTCGCTCGCCAGCTCAACGCGGTGGTCGGCATCGTCGGCGGGGCGCTCGTCCTGCTCGGGCTGGGAGGCTGGGCACTCTTCCACTGGCTCCGCTACGGACGCGATCCGGTCTATCTCGACTCGGCTTCCGTCCTTGTTCCGGCACCACCGGCGGGCATGACTGCGGCCATCGGGACGCTCGTGATGGACGGACGAACCTCGCGCCGATCGCTGACGACTGCCCTGATGGACCTGGCCAGTCGAGGCTCCGTGGCCTTCCGCGAGGAGCACGGTTTCCTGGGGCTGGGTCGGCGAAAACTCGCGATCGACGTCGGCGCTCGATCCAGGCAGGCGGCACTGGACGACCTGATGGCCGAATCGGTTCTGGCGCCGATGCCGAACGTCCTGACGGGGGCGACAAGGTCCGGATCGGCAGACGTTGCCGAGCGTGCCGCCATCGCCCACTCGCGGCTCGCGCTCACCAACCGCCGGCCGCTCTCGGACGGTGAGAACTTCCTCCAGAAGAAGTTGGAGTCACTCGCCACGGACGGCACGATCGAGACCGACGATGTCCCGAAACTGGCCGAGGATGTTTCCGCCTTCGAGCGCCAATTGGAGGACAGCGCCATCGCAGCCGGCTGGTTCGGGCAGCGGCCCTCGTCTGTGACCGGGCGGTGGCGGGGCATCGGGCTGGTGGAGGCGGTGGCGGGAGGCCTGGCGATCTGGGCAGGCTTCACCGTTCCCGCGAGCGGGTTGACACTGATCGGCAGCGCCGCCATTGGGGCGGCCGCTCTCACCTTCATCATCGCCCCGGCGATGCCCGCACGCACCATGGCCGGGGCGATGTCGCGCGCGTGGTTGTTTGCCTATCGCCGGACTCTCGCCAGGACGATGGAACAGGCGCGGTCGATGGACCAGGTCGTGAAGGAGTCCGGGCTCGACTGGCTCGAAACGCCGGACCAGGCCGTCGTCTGGGCAGTAGCTCTTGGGCTCACCAACCAGGTCGAGGACGTCATCGGTCGGACCCTGGCGGACTCACGCGAGACCGGGACGCAGACCGGGTTCCTGCCAGTCTGGTATCGCAGCCACGACGGCAGCGGCCTTGCGTCCGGGATCAGCGGCGGTTCCGGCGGACTGTTCTCGTCCTCGGGAATCCCGGACATCGGCGGCATGTTCTCGACGCTCGGAACCATCGGCTCCGCACCGTCCTCGTCCGGGAGTGGCGGCGGCGGGGGCTTCGGGGGCGGCGGCGGAGGCGGAGGCGGGGGTGCTGGAGGCGGCTTCTAGGGACGGATCCCCCGGATACGGTCCCGTCGGCAGCCGGCTCCACGGCGGTCCCTGCCCGAGGCCCGTACACTGCCGACATGGGTGCAGTCGACACGATGGAAGTCTTCTTCGAAAAGCTGAACGACGGAGATCGGCCCGGGGCGGTCGCCCTGATGGACGAACGCGTTGAAATGCGAATCCACGTCGGCGACAACGCCAGGACCCTGCGCGGCGTCGAGCAGGTCGGGGGGTGGTTCCTTCGCGCGGAAACGGGCCTGAAGATGATCCCGGGCGAGGTCAAGGACCTTGGGATCACCTACCAGGCCGATGTCCTGACGGTCCGACCGGGCGCGATGTCCCAACATCTCGATGCGTCCTTCCGGGTCGAGGCCGGCAAGATCACCTCGATCAACCTGACACCGCGCTAGCCTCCCCAACGCCGTACGGCGCGAACCCGGTACGGCGCGCGCCCCGCACGGCCGAAGGCGCACAGCTGCGTGAAACCCGGTGCCTGGGGCGCCGGACACCACCGGCCGAGTTGGTCGCGAGCAGCTAGGGCGTCGGCGTCGGCTCCGCGTTTGGGACCAGTGTCGGTGCCGTTACCGGGATGATCACTTCCTGACCCACCTGGAGCCTGTCCGGGTTGGGGATCGCCGCCTTGTTCGCATCGATGAGGACCTGCAGGGGGACCCCGTAGCGGTTCGCGATCTTTGACATCGTGTCACCGGCCACCACGATGTACGTCTGCTCGCTCGGCGCGGGTGCGATCGTCGGTTCGTCGACCGGAGCGCTGGCGGCGGCGGCGCTTCCGGACGGCGATGCGCCTGGACTGGCCGTTGCCTGGGGCGCATTGCCGATCCCGAGGATCGCCGGC
>JBDTQY010000049.1:0-8655 GCA_039931955.1 Chloroflexota bacterium | reverse complement strand
CCATCGGCGGGGTCAAGGTTCGGGAGGGGCAGGTGATCGCCCTGGACCCGGACGACGGGTTGGTCGCCGTCGATGACGACGCCACCAGGACTGTCCTCGCGGCCGTCGGGTCGCTGACGCCCGGGTTCGAGTTGATCACCGTCTACTACGGCGACGGAACCAACCTTGAGTCCGCCGAGATGGTGGCACGTCGGATCGGTGAGGCGACCGCGGGCGTCGAGGTCGAGGTCGTCCACGGCGGCCAGCCGCACTACCACTACCTCATCTCCGCCGAGTAGGTGGCGGGCACGTCCGGTCCTCGACGACGCGCGACCGGCGATGCGCAGGGGCCACGCGCGCGAACAGCACGGCGTCCGCCCCGCCCGGCCCCGCCGACCGATCCGTTGCTCCTCCTCGACACCCCGATCGGCCGGTCGGGTCTGCCAGGCGCGACCGTGCTCGCTCGGGCCGGCCGACGGATCGGCATCGAGCGCGTGCGGGATCTCCTCTTTCGTGTCCCGCGGCGGTACGACGATCTCCGGGAGATGCGGAAGATCGGGGACTTGGGCTCGATCCCGGATGGCGAGATCGTCTCCGCCCGCGTTCGGGTCGCGGACCTCAGGGTCGAGCCGTCGTTCCGGCGTCGCGTTCAACGAACGATCGCCCGTCTTGACGACGAGACGGGGAGTCTGGACGCGACCTGGTTCGGCCGGCGCTACATCGAGCGGCGCCTCAAGACCGGCGATTCCATCGTCGTGAGCGGCAAGCTCCGGCGGTTCGGCTACCGGATGACCCTCGACAACCCGGAGTTCCAGGTGGATGACGGGGGCGCGCTGCTGCACGCCGGTCGGATCGTCCCGATCTATCGCCTGACATCCGGCCTTACGGCGCACACGCTTCGTCGGGCGGTTCGCTCCGCCCTCGATGCGACGGCCACGGCCTACCCGGAGTACCTGCGTCCGGAGGTGCTGGCTTCGGTCGAGGTCGTCGGGATCTCGGAGGCTCTCGAGGAGGCTCACTATCCAACGACCTTTGAACGCCGAGACGCCGCGCTTCGGCGGCTGGCCTTCGATGAGCTCCTTGCCCTGCAGGTTGGGATGGTCAGTCGACGCCGGGAGCGGGTAGGGGAGCAGGGCCGGGCGATCCCGGTTGATGATGCGGACGCGGCGCGACTTCAGGAGGCGCTCGTCGCCGGCCTCGCTGCCAAGGTTGGCCGGCCGGTGACACTCACCGCAGACCAGGCCACCGCGATCGGCGTCATCAGGGGGGACCTCGCCCAGGAGACCCCCATGCTGCGACTCCTGCAGGGTGATGTCGGATCCGGCAAGACGGCCGTCGCGGCCTGGGCGCTCGGCGCAGCGGCGCTGAGCGGTCGCCAGGGGGCACTCCTCGCGCCCACGGACCTGCTCGCGCGCCAGCACCAGCGGACGCTCGCGGAGCTCCTCGCGCCGCTGGGGCTTGGCGTGGAGTTGCTGACCGGGTCCATGCGCGGCCCCGACGCGAGCCGGACACGCGAACTGCTCGCCTCCGGCCAGGCCGGCATCGTCGTCGGCACGCACGCCCTCATCTCAGAGTCGGTCCGCTTCGCAGACCTCGCGCTGGCCGTGATCGACGAGCAGCATCGCTTCGGTGTGGAGCAGCGCGCGGCCCTCGAGGCCAAGGGCGGCACCGTCCCGCACGTCCTGCTCATGACGGCGACCCCCATTCCACGGACGCTGGGTCAGGTGCTCTATGCGGACCTCGATGTGACGGACCTGCGCACTCCGCCAGAGGGCCGTATCGCCATCCGGACCGGCATCCGGAGATTTGACGACCTCCACGGCACCTGGGAGCGCGTCCGTTCGGAGGCTGCCCAGGGAAACCGGACGTTCGTGGTGGTGCCGCTCATCCTTCCGCCTGAGGAAGATGAGGAGCAGGGGCTCCGTCTGCCGATGGATTTCTTCGGCCCTTCCGACACCGTGATCGAGTCCACCGCCGTCGCGGCGGAGGCGGAGGCCGCCCGCCTGTCCGCGTTGCTGGACCCACTTCGGGTCGGCCTGGTTCACGGTCGCCTCAAGCCGACTGAGCGTGACGCCGAGATGGCCCGCTTCCGTGACGGGCAGCTGGATGTCCTGGTCGGCACGACCGTCGTCGAGGTAGGCGTGGACGTTCCGGAGGCGACGATGATGATCGTGCAGAGTGCCGACCGGTTCGGTCTGGCGCAGCTTCATCAGCTCCGTGGTCGGGTCGGTCGTGGCCGGGCGGAGTCGTTCTGCGTTCTCGTCTCCGATGCCGAGGACGGAACCGCACAGGCTCGACTCGCCGCGATCCGCGACGAGCGTGATGGGTTTGCGCTGGCGGAGCGCGACTGGGAACTTCGCCGCGAGGGGAATGTCCTCGGGTTCGAGCAGAGCGGCCTGCCCGCACTCCGCGTTGCGTCGCTCCAGCGCGATGATCACCGTGACCTGGCGATCAGCGCTCGCGAGGTAGCGGAGACACTCCTGGATCCGGGTGGCCGACTCCTGGCAGGGCACGAGATGCTGGGACTGGAGTTGCAGTCCGGATGGCTGTCGCCGATCGCCCGCGCGGACGCAGGCTCCAGCACATGAGCGCACGGCCGACTGACGACCGGGCGGGACGCGTCATTGCGGGCACGGCGCGGGGGATTCGCCTGGTGGCGCCCGGCGACATGACCCGACCCCTGTCCGACCGCGTGAAGCAGACGCTGTTCGCGATCCTCGATCCCCAGCTCCGAGAGGGCGCGGTCCTTGATCTGTTCGCCGGCAGCGGGGCGGCCGGGATCGAGAGTTTGTCACGAGGAGCCGCATCTGCGGTCTTCGTCGAGCGCGACCGGCGCGCGGCGGCCACCATCAGAGAGAATCTTGCCAGGACTCGGCTGGCCGGTCCGCCAGCAGTCGTCGTGGAGACGGAGGCACTCGCCTGGCTGCGGTCTCCGGACGCTGACCGGGCAGGGCCGTGGGACGTCGTGATCGTCGACCCGCCCTACGACCAGCCGGATCTGCTCGTGGCGGCCCTCGAGCGCCTCGGCCGAACACCGCGGTTGGTCGCGACGAACGGGATCGTCATGGCCAAGCATTTCTGGCGGGACCAGCCCCCCGACCAGATGGGGCTGCTAGCATCGGAGCGCGTGCGCCGCTTCGGTGACACGGCACTGACTTTCTATCGCCTGGCCAACCCAGCGGAGGCATCGACGTGAGCGTTGCGGTCTACCCCGGCTCGTTCGATCCCGTCACGAACGGGCATCTTGACGTCCTGGGTCGAGCACTGGCGGTCTTCGATCGGGTGATCGTCGCCGTCCTCCAGAACCCTCGAAAGGCGCCCCTTCTCGACGCTTCGGCGCGGATCGAGGTCCTCAGGGCCGCCATCGGGGAGGCCGGACTGCCGATGGATCGGATCGAGGTCGTCGGTTTCGATGGCCTGACCGTTGATGCGGTGCGTGCGCATGGCGCGGGTTCGATCGTTCGTGGGCTCAGGGCGGTGTCTGACTTCGAGGTCGAGATGCAGCTGGCCCACAACAATCGGCGCCTCGCGCCCGAGCTCGACACCGTCTTCTTCATGACGGCCGTCGAGCATGGGTACGTGAGCTCCAGCCTCGTCAAGGAGATCGCGCAGTTCGGCGGAGACGTGGGCGGCATGATCCCACCCTCGGCCGTCGCGGCCATCACGGATGCACTGGGTCGGCGATGAGAGTCGCGGCCGCGTGCCATAATCGCGACTGACTCGCCCCGCAGGAGGCCTTTGCGCTGGACATCATCTTCCTCCTCGAGCGGCTCGAATCCCTCGTCGCAACGGGCAGGTCCCTGCCCATGACCCGGAGTGCGATCGTGGATCGGGATCAGATCCTTGATCTTGTCGATCAGCTCCGAGTAGCGATCCCCGAGGAAGTCCGGGCCGCAAAGCGAATCAACGCCGAAGGCGAGCGGATCATGGAGAAGGCCGACGAGGAAGCCGGTCGCATCATCAGCCGCGCTCAGGAGCAGGCTGCGTTCCTGATCGGCGAGAGAGGCCTCCTCGAGCGAGCCGAGGCCGAAGGCCTGGCGATCATCGATGAAGCCCGGACAGCCGCGGAGGGGACCCGCGCTGGCGCCGACGATTACGCCCTCGGATTGCTCGAGACCCTGGAGGTCGAGGTCGGGAAGGCTCTTGCCGGGGTCCAGAAAGGCATCGCCGTCCTCGATGATCGCCGCGCGGAACTGGCCGAGGCCGGCGTGGAGGCCTCATTCGACGACGAGGCCGAGGATGAGAATGCCGGGTACGAGGACGACGCTACCGACGACGAGGGCGACGACCAGTCCCGGTACCGGTGACCCCGTCCGCGCCCCTGAACATTCCGCTCGCCGGACTGCTCACCGATGGGTCCGGCGAGGTCAGGCGTTTCGACCTGAAGGGCGTCAGCATCCCACTGGACGATGGAGCCTCCCTCGAGACACCGATCGACGGGACGCTCGACATCGCGAGAACGAACCGGGGCATCCTCGTGGACGCCAGGCTGTCGACATCGCTTCGGGCCACCTGCTCGCGATGCCTGGGGCTGGCCCTCATTCCCCTGGTCATCGATATCCGGGAGGAGGTGCTGCCGAGCCTCGACCCGCTGACCGGCGGTGCCATTGATCAGAGCGCCGAGCCGGATGCAACACGTCTCAATGGACACCATGAGCTCGAGCTCGAGTCCTTCCTCCGTGACGCGGTCTCCCTGGCGAGCCCCATCGCGCCGTTGTGCGGTCCGGACTGCGCCGGCCTTTGCGTTGAGTGCGGTGAGCCGCTCGGTCCTGGCCACCGGCTGCACGAGGGCGGGGACATCGATCCACGACTCGCTGCTCTGAAGGCGTTCCGGTTCGACGCCGACGCCGAGAACGAGTAGACTCCGCCATCGGCCCGGCGCTGCGGCGCAGGCCCATCTGCATCTGAACCTGCCGCTTTTGGTCGCGTCCGCGCGACCGGTAACCAGGCCGCCACCGGGTGGCACGGGTCTCGAAAGGAGCATCACTACACCATGGGCGTGCCCAAGCGACGGGTCTCCCACGCTCGCCAGGGAGATCGGCGCGCACACCTCGCGATTGAGCTTCCGAAGCTTGAGGAGTGCTCGCATTGCCACCAGCCGAAGAGGCCCCATCGCGTATGCCCGAACTGCGGGTACTACGGCGGTCGGCCCGTCCTCGAGCTGAAGACGGCCAAGGACGAGCCCGCGTCCTGATCTGGTGAACAGTCAGCCCGTCGCACCGACGCCGGACACCCGCGGAGTCCGGATCGCCGTTGACGCGATGGGCGGAGACCACGGTCCGGGCGAGATCATTCCCGGAGCTCTGGACCACGCTGCGTCGCATGTTGGCGACCAGGTCATCCTGGTCGGCGATGAGGCGCGCATCCTGGAGATCGCCGGGACCCTGCCCGCCAACGTCCGAATCGTCCATGCCTCGCAGGTCGTCGGAATGGACGAGCACCCGGCGAAGTCGCTGCGGGAGAAGAAGGACAGTTCCATCCTCGTCGCCTGCGACCTGGTTCGTGGGGGTGAGGCCGATGCCGTCCTCACCGCGGGCCACACGGGAGCCGGGATGGCGGCGGCAATCCTCAGGATTGGCCGCATCCCTGGCGTCGATCGTCCGGCCCTCGCGATCCAGATGATCCGGCGAGGTGCCCCGTTCGTGCTGCTCGATATCGGTGCCAACCCGGACTCGACTGCAGCGAATCTTGCCCAGTACGCACGGATGGGCGCGATCTTCGCCGAGCAGGTCCTCGGGATCGCAGAGCCCCGCGTGGCGCTGCTTTCCATTGGCGAGGAGAAGGGCAAGGGCGATCTCAGGATCCAGGCCGCGACAGAGCTGCTGGACCAATCCGGCCTCCGCTTCGTCGGCAACGTCGAAGGTCGAGATCTGACAGGTGATCTCGCCGACGTCGTGGTCACGGACGCGGTCGCCGGCAACGTCGTCATCAAGTTCTTCGAAGGACTCTCCACCTTCATCTTCGATCTCTTCAGAGCGGAATTCCAAGGCTCACTGCGCGGTCGTCTCGCATATCTGCTTCTGCGACCCGGTGTGGGCCGCATCCGGTCCGTGTTCGACTATGAGCAGGCCGGAGGGTCCCCCCTCCTGGGAGTTCGAGGGTCGGTGATCATCACCCATGGCAGTGCCAGGCGCCGGATGATCGGTTTCGGCTGTCGCGTTGCGGCCGACACGGCGCGGACGAACGTCCCCGGCCTGATTGCCGCAGCCTTTGGTGCGAGCGCCGCGGGCCCCGTGGGGCAGCCCGACGCCCAGGGCTTCACACCACCCGACGCAGCCGCCTTTGATCCCGCTGCCGGATCGGCCATTCAGGCGGCTGCCGAATGAGTGGCCCGGTCCTGTCCATCGGGCGCGGCGTGATCGTCTCGATGGCCAGGCTTGCTGCACTCGAGGTACCGGGGGTACTGCGCGTTGGGCGCGGAGGTCCCCGTTGGCAGACGTTTTTCCGCGGCGCCCCGGTCATCGTTCGCACCCACGACGATCGCGTCGACCTCCGCGTGTGGGTCATCGCACGGCCCAACACGGACCTCAGCCAGGTCATCGGCGACGCACGGGTTGCAATTGCCGGCGCGGTCGAATTGCTCCTGGGCCTTCGACTCGGGTCGGTCACGGTCATCGTCGATGGCATCGGGGACTGACCGCCTCCGGAGCCGTCGCGCGGCACGTCGAGCGGCGCTTGCCGCGGTCTTCGAGGCCGAATTCGGTCAGCGCTCGGCCGACACGATCCTGGAACGTTCTCTGGCCGAAGCCGAAGGCGATGCGTCAACGGCTGAGTTGGCCCGCGGCTTGGTGGCCATCGTCATGCACCACCGGGACACGATCGACGCCCGGATCTCCACGGCGGCACCCCGCTATCCGGTTGTCTCCCTGGCCCGAATGGATCGTGCCTTGCTCCGATGTGCCCTCGGCGAGGTGCTACACTCGGCGACGCCGGCCCGGGTGGCGATTGCCGAGTGGGTCGAACTCGCACGCACGTACAGCGGAGACCCGATGCGTCGTCTGATGAACGGCGTACTCGGCCAGATCGCAAGAGACACCTCCGGCGGATGACCGCCGGTCCCAAACGCTCAGGAGGGAGTCCCATGGCAACCACATACGAGCGCCTCAAGAAGATCGTCATCGAGCAGCTCGGCGTCGACGAGGAAGAGGTCAAGCCCGAGGCATCGTTCGTCGATGATCTCAACGCCGACTCCCTCGATCTCGTCGAACTCATCATGAGCCTCGAGGAAGAGTTCGGGACGGAGATCTCGGACGAGGATGCCGAGCGGATCCGGACCGTCCAGGACGCGGCTGAGTACATCGACGAGCGGTCCTCCTGAGGCTCGGCCCTCAGGGTCCCGCCGTCGCCGATCCTGGGGAGGCCGACACATCCCGCTCCATGGATCGGACCGACGCCTTCGTCCAACGCATCGGGCTGTCAGGCCTTGACCAAGGGCTCCTGACACAGGCGCTGACCCACGCATCGTGGGTCCATGAGCACCCGGGCGAGTCAACGGGACACAACGAGCGCCTCGAGTTCCTGGGTGATGCCGTCATCGGGATGGTCGTCGCCCTCGAGCTGTACCGGCGACACCCCGCGGACGACGAGGGAGTCCTGTCTTCGCGTCGAGCCGGGATCGTCAGCACGGCGGGGCTGGCCCGGATTGCGGCGAGGCTGCGAATCGGGGATGCCCTGCGGCTCGGAGAGGGCGAATCTCAGCGAGGCGGCCGCGTCCGACCATCGCTGATGGCCTCAGCCCTTGAAGCGGTCGCGGGTGCGGCGCTCCTGGATCTCGGGTGGGAGCGGGCAACAACGTGGTTCATCGCACTGGCGGAGCCGGAATTGACCGAATCTCCGTCCGCGTCGACGCTCAAGAGTCCCAAGAGCCAGCTGCAGGAACTGACCCAACGGATTTCGGGCGTCAGGCCGGAGTATCGGATCGTGGATACGGCCGGTCCGGACCACGACCGGGTGTTCCGGGTCGAGGTCGTGGTCGACGATCGTGTTGTTGGCACCGGAGTTGGCCCCTCGCGTCGGATCGCCGAGACACAGGCAGCAGCTGAGGCCGTGAGCGCCCTCGCGGGGGCTGACCCGCACCCCGAATCGGCGACCGCGGGCATGCAGCGTTGAGCGCTCCGGCGCGCCTCCTCTCCGTCCGCCTCCAGGGGTTCAAGTCCTTCGCCGAGCGCACGCTCGTCACGTTCGGTCCCGGGATCAGTGCTGTCGTCGGGCCCAACGGGTCTGGCAAGAGCAACCTGGCGGATGCGCTCCGCTGGGCACTGGGTGAGCAGGGCCGCGCCCTCCGGTCGAGGAAATCGGAGGACGTGATCTGGGCGGGTTCAGAACGGCGCTCCGCGGTCGGCATGGCCGACGTTCAGTTGACGCTGGATAACAGCGACGCCATGTTGCCGGTCGAGTACGGCGTCATTGAACTCGGTCGCCGCCTCTACCGATCGGGTGAGAACGAGTATCTCCTCAACCGACAGAAGGTCCGCCTGCGAGACCTGGTCGATCTTCTCGATTCGGCGCATCTGGCCGAGAACGCGTTCCTGTTCATCGGCCAGGGGATGGTCGATCAGGCGCTGGCGCTCCGCCCCGAGGAGCGGCGGCCGCTGTTCGAGGAAGTTGCCGGAGTTCGACGCCACGAACGCCGTCGACGACGCGCGGAAGAGCAGCTCACAGAGTCGTCCGCCAATC
>JBDTQY010000048.1:0-3624 GCA_039931955.1 Chloroflexota bacterium | reverse complement strand
TCAGGAAGCGCTCGGCGAGCGAGTCGTCACGCGCCGTGACCGTGTCCAGCACGGCCGGCGTATCGGGGCGCGTCTCGGGGCGCGAGATCAGGTCAGCCATGGTCAGGGCCTCAATGCGTCGCGCTCGCTGTCATCGCGATCGGATGACAGACGCCCGCGGGGCAGGAGCCGCGCTCGAGATGCTCGTCGAGCTCCGCTCGGAAGTATCGCATCCCGCTGACGAGCGGGAGTGTCGCCAGCCGCTCGTGGTCGCACAGGGCGGACGCCACGATGTCGGCGGCGAGGTCGGTCAGGACATCGAGGTCTCCGGCCCGCGACGTACCCGCGGCCAGTCGATCGCCGATCTCGGACAGGCGACGGGTCCCGATCCGGCAGGGGATGGTCTTCCCGCAGGCCTCGTCGGCGCAGTAGCGCGTCAGTACGCGAGCCAGGTCCACGATGCAGGCACGATCGTCGGCCACGATGACCGACCCGGAGCCGATATGGGCACCGGCCGCACGGAGCGTGTCGAAGGTGTAGGGAACGTCAAGGGCGTCCGGAGGCAGGATCCCGCCGGATGGCCCACCCACCAGGACCGCCTTCAGTGGGCGCCTACCCGATCCGGCGAGCGCCGCGATCTGGCGGAGTGGCGTACCAAGGGGGACCTCGGCGATACCTGTGGACTCCGGTCCGCGAACCTGGACGAGCATGGTTCCGGGACACTCGGCTGCGCCGATCCTGGCGTAGGCCTCGGAGCCGTTACGCACGATCCAGGGAATTGCGGCCAGGGTCTGGACGTTGTGGACCACGGTCGGGAGGCCACGCAGTCCGTGGGTTGCCGGGTGCGGTGGGCGCTGCTCGGGCTGGCCGCGCTTGCCCTCCAGGGCCTTGAGGAGAATGGTCTCCTCGCCCAGGAGATAGGCGCCCTGAACGGTCAGGACCTTGACGTCGAAATGGCTGCCGGGGCCGAAGGCGTCGTGGCCGATGATTCCGGCCTCCATGGCTGCGGCAAGGGCGGCCTCCATGGTTGCGATGGCAGTCGTGGCGCTTGTCCGGACCGCGATGATCCCTTCGTTCGCACCGATCGCAAAGGCGGCAATGGCGAGGCCCTCGATGACGGCGTACGGATTGCGCTCCATGAGCACCTGGTCCGTCGTGGTGGACGGATCCGAGCCATAGCCGTTGGCCACCACGATTCGACTGGTTGCCGCGACGGAATTGGCCGCTCGCCACTTGTCGGCCGCGGGGTAGCCGGCGCCGCCGCGCCCACGCAGTCCCGACGCCCCTATGGCGGCCGTCGCACCGGTCGGCCCGAGATCGCGCACCGCCATCCGCAATCCCGTGAACGCGCCCGCGGCCATGGCCGCGTCCAGGTCCGCCGGATCAGGGGCGTCCTGCTTCGGCAGGAGGATTGACGGCCAATCCTTCGGCGTGGTCAGCATCGCCGTCTCCGTCATGCGTCACCGCCCGGGCGACCGGTCAGGGATGCACCAAGGCCGGCCAGGAACGTGGCGTCCGTCGGCCGCGCCGACGCCGCCCCGTCCCCCGTGTTGGTGCCGTTGGTGCCGTTGGCGCCGGCCGACATCGGAGGAGCAAACCGCAGGTGCCCGTAGTAGGACGCGGTGCCATAGATCTGGGCATACCACGTTCCGGTGGTCTGGCTGATCCGCTTGAGAGCGGCGACGGGCAGGTAGCCGCAGTGGTCCTGGACCGCCTCGAGCATGGCCAGGAGGTGGGCTGGGTCGTGATCGAACCCTTCGAGGATGTCGTCCACCGTGCTCACATCAAGCGCCTCGAAGGGCGCATAAGCAGGATCCGGCACGGGTCGGCCGGATCGACGCAGGGCGGACTCCTCGCGACGTTCGCCGTAGGTCTCGGCTGCACCCCAGTGGACGTGGAACCGGCCCTTCGTGTCCATGCCCCCCATGTCGATGCACTCGATGGGGCAGGCCTGGGCGCACTGGAAGCAGGTCTCGCACTTCAGCGTGCCGTACTCGTCGTAGAGGAGCTGCAGGCGGCCGCGGAACTTGGGCGGAATATCCGCCTGGACCTCGGGGTAGCGAATCGTCGCCTTCGGCTCAAAGAATCGCCGCAGCGTGAGGGCCATGCCGCGGGCGATGCCGAGACCCGGAATGAAGCTCATCGAACGGTCCTCATGAGCCGACCACGATGACCGCGGCGGCTGTCGCGAACACGTTGAGCAACGCCGCGGGAAGTAGCCACTTCCAGGCAAAGCCCATGAGTTGGTCGATCCGAACCCGGGGCAGCGTCCCTCGCATCCAGACGAAGACGAAGACGAAGCCAAAGGTCTTGACCATGAACCAGACGATGCCGGCGACCCAGTCGAAGCTCACGAATGCCCAGGCAAAGACGAGTCCACCAGCGACCACGTTGAACAGGACGAAACCGATGATCAACGCCACCCACCAGCGCATCGAGCTGCGCATCAGGTAGAACGGCGCCGCGAGGACGAGGGTACCGATGGGCGGCACCAGCGCAATGAGGAACAGGAGGGGGATGCCCAGCGAACCCGGATCCAGCGGTATCGACAGGGCCGGGAACGGGAATGGCGCGTTCCAGCCGCCAAGGAAGAGGACGACCGTCAGGGCCGACAGGATGAAGACATTCACGTACTCGGCGAAGAAGAAGAACCCGAACCGCATGCCCGAGTACTCGGTCGCAAAGCCGGCCACGATCTCCGAATCGGCCTCGCTCAGGTCGAACGGTGTGCGATTGCCCTCGGCCGTGGCGGCGATGAAGAAGATGATGAACCCGAGGGGCTGGCGGAAGACGAACCAGTCCGTGAACCAGCCGGATTGCTGCAGGACGATCTGGTTGAGGCTCATCGTGCCTGCCAGGATCAGGAGGCCCACCACGGACAGGGTCAGCGGGATCTCGTAGCTCACCATCTGGGCCGCCGAGCGGAGGCCGCCGATGAGGGAGTACTTGTTGAAGCTGGACCAGCCACCCATCAACAGGCCAACGACGCTCATCCCGCCGACGGCGAAGAAGTAGAGGAGGCCGATGTTGAAGTCCTGGCCGACCAGGCCCGGTGCAAAGGGCAGGACGAGCAGCGTCATGACCGCCGCGCCGTAGGTGACGACCGGGGCCCAGGTGAAGACGATGGGATCGGCTGCCGTAGGGGTGAAGTCCTCCTTGATGAGCACCTTCAGGCCGTGGACCACGGACATCGCCGAGCCCCAGGGTCCGACGCGATCCGGCCCGACCCGCAGGTTCATCAGGGCGATGATCTTCATCTCCAGGTAGATGTTGAGGAAGGCGATCGGGATGGTGATGACCAGGATGATCGTGGCCGCAGCGGCGAACCGGACGATCCCGAGGTTGGCCTGGGCGAGGTCCAAGGCTGCTCCGCCGAACAGGACGATGGTCAGGATGAGGCCCGCGGTGAGGGCAATGAGCAGCGGCAGCACCGTAAAGACGATCTTTCCCGGGAGCGTCAGCCGGCCCCACACTCGACCAGCGCTCATCACTTGTCGATACCACCCATGATCGGATCCAGCGAGGCGTTGATCGTCATCCAGTCGGCGATCAACCCGCCCGGTGCCAGGACGCCGAAGCTCTGCAGGTGGAGGAAGCTGGGGTCGTGAATCCGGAAGCGGAACGGCTGGTCCGTCCCGTCGCTGA
>JBDTQY010000047.1:0-2608 GCA_039931955.1 Chloroflexota bacterium | reverse complement strand
GAGTTCGGCGCATTCAATTCGATGGCCCGCTGCGCTCCGTCCGGGAGCTCGCGGAGCGCAATTCCCAGTTCCCGCTCCGCGGCCTCGGACATGACGCCCCGAAGACGACCGATCGCGGCTGCCAGGACCACCAGGGTCGTCACCTGGGTCACGAAGGTCTTCGAAGCGGCCACGGCGATCTCGGGACCAGCCTGGAGGAAGAGCACGGCTCCGGCTTCGCGGGTGATGGCCGATCCGACCGTGTTCGTGACGGCGATGATGGGGCATCCCCTCATCCGAGCCAGGCGGGTCGGTGCGATCGTATCCGCAGTCTCCCCGGATTGCGTCACGGCAATGACGAGTGTCCGGGCATCGAGCGGCGGAGGGCTGTACCGAAACTCCGATCCGACGGTGACCCGGGCCGGGAGTCCTGTCCATGCCTCGAGGGCCGCGGCCCCGACCTGGGCTGCGTAAGAAGCGGTCCCACAGGCAACGAGCTCAATCCGCGTCACATCACGCAAACGCGACAGCAGAGGCTCGATCTCGGGAACGTGGACATGTCCGTCACGGTCGACGCGGCCGGCCAGGGCCTGCCGAAGGGCCGTTGGCTGTTCGTGGATCTCCTTGAGCATGAAGTGCTCGAAGCCGCCCTTCTCGGCCACCTCGGGAGACCAGTCAACGATGGTCTCGGCCCGCTCGATGGGGGTCCCGGACAGATCCGTGATGACGACCCGCGACGGCCGAACGTCGGCCACGTCGCCCTCCTCGAGGAAGATGACGCGATTAGTATGGGCGAGCACCGCGGCAACGTCACTGGCGATGAACGACTCCTCGCCATGCAACCCCACGATGAGGGGTACGTTCAGACGTGCTCCCACGAGACGTCCACGCTCGTCACGGTGCATGGCCACGATGGCGTAGGCGCCTTCCGCCTGCCGAAGGGCTGCCCGAACCGCATCGGCGAGATCCCCGTCGTATGCCTCCTCGATGAGGTGTGCGAGGGCCTCCGTGTCCGTCTCCGAGCTGAGCACGTGGCCGCGTGCCTCGAGACCGTCCCGCAGCTCCTGGAAGTTCTCGATGATCCCGTTGTGGATGACCGTGATGCGTCCGGAGCAGTCAGTGTGGGGATGCGCGTTGAGATCGTTGGGTCGGCCGTGGGTAGCCCAGCGCGTATGCGCCAGCCCCATCGCTGCATGGGGCGTCCGGTTGGCAATGGCCGCCGTCAGGTTGGCCAGCTTGCCCGCCTTCTTCTCCACGAACAGGGCGCCCTCCTCATCCACGAGGGCGATGCCGGCGGAGTCATAGCCCCGGTACTCGAGGCGACGAAGGCCCTCCATGAGGATCGGTCCGGCCTCACGAGGTCCGGTGTAGGCGACGATGCCGCACATGCCTTGGTCAGGTCCCCTGTCTCGTTGCGCCGGCGTTGCCGAGCGCTGCCTGGCTCGTCGCGATGGGCACCGGGATCAGTGTAGTCGCTCGGCCGCGACCCCGGCCAGGGTGTCGGCGAGCTCCTCCACCAACATGGCATCGGGGCCCTCAACCATCACCCGGAGGGCGGGTTCGGTTCCCGACGGCCGAATGATGATCCGGCCATCCGTACCAAGTCGCAGGCGAGCCTCCGCGAGAGCGTTCTGGATGATCGGATCGCCTTCCCACTGGTCCTTGTGGCGCACGCGCACGGCACGTTGCTGCTGCGGCATCAGCTCGACGATCGTCGCCAGATCCGCAAGGGACCGTCCGCTGGCCACCATGACCCGCAGGACCTCGAGGGCGGTCACGATGCCGTCTCCCGATGTGGTGTGCTCGGCAATGATGACGTGGCCGCTCTTCTCACCGCCGAGCCCAGCACCCGAAACCTGCATTCCTTCCAGGATGTACTTGTCGCCGACCGGCGTCCTGACGACCGTTCCGCCTACGGCTTCGACGGCCCGCTGGAGTCCGCCATTCGAGAGAACCGAAACCACCAGCGTCCGACCAGCGAGGGCGTCGCGGGTGAGTCGCTCGATGGCCAGGATCCCCAGAAGCTGATCGCCGTCCACCATCTCACCGCCTGCGGTCACGGCGATGAGGCGATCGGCGTCGCCATCGAGCGCGAAGCCGACATCCGCGCCGAGCTCCACGACCGCCCGAGCCAGTGCGGCGGGATCGGTCGCGCCGCAGGCGAGATTGATGTTCGTGCCATCCGGTTCAGCGTTGATGACGTCGACGCGTGCCCCGGTGGCCATCAGCATGCCCGGCGCGAACGCTCCGCCCGAGCCGTTCGCCGCATCCACCACGATCCGGATTCCGGCCGCATCGGTCCTTGCGGCGAGCCGGAGGCGGTCTTCGGTATAGGCGGCCACGCGATCCCTGGCGTCGATCGTGATGCCCAGGTCATCGTTGCCGACGCCGGCGAGCTCCTCCGTCCGCCAGATGAGTTGCTCGAGCTCATCCTCGATCGGATCGTCGAGCTTCAGGCCGTGGCCATCGAGGACCTTGAGGCCGTTGTCCGCGGCCGGGTTGTGCGACGCCGAGACCATGATTCCGGCGGCGTAGGAACCGTTCGCGGCCAGAAAGGCCAGCGCCGGTGTGGGCACGATCCCGACATGGTGCACATCCGTGCCAAGACTCGTCGCACCGGCCGTGATCG
>JBDTQY010000046.1:0-2511 GCA_039931955.1 Chloroflexota bacterium | reverse complement strand
CGACAAGGTCGGTACGGGGATCTCGATGGAGCTTCACGAGCCGAGTAACCAAGAGGCCGCCATTCGACCTCGAAGGTGGGTCCCGGGCCTCCGCTCCCGGTGGCGGAATTCCTGCTCCGGCGTCACCGACGATCGCCTCCCGCTCGTGCGAGGGGCGATCGTCCACTTCAGCGGACCGGGGCCGGCCTCTGACGCCGCACCACGGCACGTGCATCCAGGTCAGCCTGGAGAGCACGCGCGGCGGCCACCAGGTCGGGATCGTGGGAGATGGTTCGCGCCAGCCAGTCTATGTAGCTCGGCTCGAACGCCGCGATTTCTCCGAGCAGATGCCCGTGGAACTTCCCGAATTCGATGGGGTGCAGCCGCGCGACCTCGATCGATGGCAGCGGCGCGGGTCGAAATCGCGGATCTCTGGCGCGATTCAACGGGCCGTTCGGCAGTGATGCCCGGCGTGGCTCGGGATCGACCCGATTGCCGCGTGACGGCTCCTGGCCGGGCGGGAACGTCGCCGGTCCGGATCGATGATTTCGGGGCCGGAAGGTCTCCGAGGTGTCGAAGCGGGCGCTGACCGGGCGGGTCGGACGAGCCGGTTTGGGCGTCGCCATCCCGTCGCGGTCCGCGCCGTTGCCGCGAGACCCGGGCGCGGCCAGCCCATCGAGCTGCAGTTGCTCGTAGGCGCGATTGATCTCGGCCATCTTTCGGGTTGCGGTCCGGGCGGCAACGGGGTCCGCCCCCGCGACGTCCGGGTGATGAATCCGGGCGAGCTTGCGCCAGGCAGCCTTGATCGTGGACGGTGAGGCGTCCAGGGGAATGCCGAGGACGACGTGGGGATCTCGTTTGGTCACCACTCGAGTGTATCGATTGCCGGGATGGGTGGGCCGGGAGTGCATACATCCTCCCTGTTTGGGGCGGCCTTCCTGATCAGCGCAAGTGCGAGCGGCTTGACAGGTCCCGGCGCGTGCCGTCCCCTGTGGTCAATGCGCACCATCCGAACCATCCGACGCGCGGGACTCCTGACAGCACTGGCGGCGACGCCCTTTGCGCTGGCCTGGCGGTTCGCGCACATCTATCAACGACGAGCCGGCCTCCCGCGACCGACGGCTCCGAGCCTCGACCCTGGCGATGTCGGCCTCAAGTTTGAGACCCGGACGGTCCACACCCCGGACGGTCTCGATCTCCCGGCATGGTGGATCCCGGCATCGACGGCCGGCCCGGTCCCAACGATCATCCTGGTCCACGGCTGGGAATCGGCTCGCCACCGGACCCTCCCGAATGCCCAGTTCCTTAACCGACTCGGCTACAACGTCCTGACGATCGACGTCCGCGGACATGGTGCCAACCAGGCGGAAGTCGAGCCGGTGAGCACCGGTGAGTTCGGCATCGATGCCCTGGCCGCTATCCACGCGGCGATGGGCGACCCAATGACGACCTCGGTGGCGGTCCTCGGCCACTCACTGGGAGCGGTCGGGGCGATGCTTGCCGCAGCCAACGAGCCCGGGGTCGCCGCCGTCATCCTGACCGCGACCCCGTCGGACCCGGTGCGTCTGACGCGACAGACGTTCCGGTTGGCCAGGCTGCCGATACCGGATGTGATCGCCTATCCGCTGGCGTGGCTGACCACTCGGGTCTACCTGGGACCACGAGGGCATCGAATCCGTGACATCTCGGCGTCCGATGCGATCCGCCGCTATCGCGGGCCGGTCCTCGTCATGCACGGTACGGACGATTCCGTCGTGCCGTTCGCCCACTTCGAGCGACTCCTCAGCGCCGGGCGCGACTCGCGAGCCGGCCAAGCGCAGGCTGCGGTCATCGAATCGCTGATCATTCGCGGCGGGCAGCACAGCTGGCTGTACGAGTTCCCGGCCTACCGGGCGAGCGTGGCTCGCTTCCTGTCGGAGGCACTGGATGGGCCGCTGTCTGCCGACGTGGCGGAGGCGGTGGCCGTTGCCGTCGATGCTCGTCGTCCGGTGGAACCGGACCACGGGTTCAGCGCTCTCACGTCGGCGGAGGGTTCGTGAGCATGGACGTCGGAGAGGCTATCGCCGCCTTGCGGGTCATCAGGAACTTCCAGGACCGGCCGTTGGATGAAGTGGACCTGGCGTCGATCCTGCATGCCGGTCGCCGGGCCAGCAGCTCCAAGAATAAGCAGCGTTGGACGTTCATCACGGTGATGGACCGGGAACGCCTGCGCCAGCTCTCCACGGTGGGACCGTACGCCGGGCACCTGGCGGGCGCCGCTGTGGCCGTGGCGCTGGTGACGCCGGATCCGCACCAGCCAGGGACCAGTCCGAGCGTGATGTGGGATCTCGGACTCGCCTCGCAGAACATGATCCTGGAGGCCTGGGGCCGCGGTATCGGGAGTTGCCCAGCGACCGTCTATGACGCCGACCGCGTCCGAACCATCCTCGGCTACCCGGCCGATCAGGGATGTCCGTTCATCCTGTCGTTCGGGTACCCGGCCGATCCGACGGATCTGACCCGCCCGCTCAAGCCCGGCGGTCGGCGACGCCT
>JBDTQY010000045.1:0-4759 GCA_039931955.1 Chloroflexota bacterium | reverse complement strand
TCGGCGAGCCGAGCCCGCAGGCGTTCGAGTCTGTTGCCGCCCATCATGGTCCTGACCGGGCGGTCGACCACCAGCCCGGACGGAGACAAGGAGACCACGCATGGACGCCCCGATCTACATCCCTGACTGGCGCGAACGGGTCACCTATTCCGCACCCGGGCCGCAGCCGGCCCTCCTGGTGGACGAGCCTGACGTCCGCGTCCTGATCGCCGGCCTCGAGCCGGGCGGACGGATCCCCCCGCACCCTGAGCGATTCGCCGTGTACCACTTCCTCGAGGGCGCCGGCACGATGACCGTCGATGGTGAGCGCTATGCGCTCTCGCCGGGCGCCACGGTGATCGCACCCGCCGGGTCGGCCCGCGGTATTGAAGCCGCGACTCGACTCGCATTCATCGCCACGCGCGTTGGGCCTGACTCGGGTTCGTAGAGGGTCGCCCGCTACTCGTTCCGCTCCTTCATCACCAGGGCCATCACGGTAGAAATGACGGCAAGGATCCATCGCGTGCCGCTGGACGAGTTCCTCGCGACGCTCCGCAAGGCCGTAGGTCAGATGCCGCCCGCCTGACGGCCACCGACCGATCATCGCTGGGTGGGCCGGCCCCTGGACACCAGAGAGCACGACCGGGCTGGACGACGGATGGCGCCATCGACTCCGTCATGTCGGAGATGTCACTACGATCGTGACGTTCTCGCCTTGCCATGAATCGGTCACGGGCCAGTAGAAGGTCGCCTCGATCGCCAGACCGGACCCCACGTTCTCGGAGCCCGGGATGTCGGCGATCCAGACGCCGAGGCCAGTGTCGATGGCATCCACGTCCAGCGTGGACCGCCAGCCGTCGAGCGAACAGTGGACCCTGCACGGAGCGAGGAGCTCGAAGCGAAGGATGCGACCTGCGGTCATCGACGGCCGCTGAGCGCCAATCCGCCACGTGGCGCGCTGCGCAGTCGGACGTTCTCCGTGGTACCGCGCCCAGGCCGCCGCGGGCCGGTCGATCGGGCGTCCGAGCGCGATCGAACGGACGAGCTTCACGTATTCGGCGTGGGCCCAGGCGAGCGGCATCGCCGAGCCGCTCGGCCGCCCTGGTTCCAACCCGCGCGTTGGAATCGGATCGGCATCCCAGACCTGCTCGGGGATCATGGCCTCCTCGGACCCTTGGTGGCGCATGGCATCGAGGTAGGGCCGCGCGTCACGGCCGGCGGCGAGCTCATAGTGGCCGCGCTCCCCCACCAGGAGCGGCCAGCCGCGCCCGATCCCGGTACCGTCGAACGGCGCGCCATCGGCATGCTCGCCATAGCCGTCGCCGTTGTAGCGGTGCCAGGTCGGCCCCGACGGCGTCTCGGTCCGAAGCGCAGCATCGGCAACCGTCAGGGTTGCGACGATCCGCGGGTCATCGGGCCGACGCAGGCCGAATCGAACGAGGGCGAGGAAATCCGTGCCCACCATCTCGTCGGCCGGGATCATCGACTCACCTTCGGGCCGGTTCCGGATCGGGACCGGCGTCGCGATGGGCGCTCCGATCAGGACCTCGGACGATGCGATCCTGACGTAGTGGCCGTCCACGCCCGCGGCCACCGCGAGGCGCGTTCCGGTGGCGTAGGTCCAGTCCTCGATCGAGGCGTTCCAGTCGTCCGCCAGTTCGCGACAGTACGCCGCCGCCGGTTTGGGCAGGTGGTCGGCGGCCACGATCAGCGCGGCAATCACAGGCGCGAGCGTCGACGGCGTCAGGCCGGCGTTCTCCTCCCAGCGATCCTGGAGGGTGGCGGGGCCGGTCCGTGCGATGAATCCCGCCGCGGCGTGGATCATCCGATCCAGCGATTCCTCGGTGACCATGTGCTGGAAGCTCGAGGCGGCCTCGACCCGACCATGCATGTGGGTCGCGCCGGCCAGACGGAGCGCTCCGGCGAGAAGGATCGGGTATGCCGCCTCATCGAGCTGGATGCCCGACCAGTAGGCGATGCCATCGACCCATTGGTTCTGGACCCAGTGGCCATCCGGTTCCTGCGTGGCAATGAGATAGGCCAGGGCCTGGCGCGCCGAATCCCGGGCGCCCAGGGCAACGAGCGCACCGGCCGACTCCACGAGGTCGCGCGACCAGACGAGGTGATAGCCACCGAGGTCGTTCCGGGCGTTGCCCCATGGGATGGACAGGCTTGCCACTGAGGCGCCGGCGGCAGTTCGGTCCTGATGGGTCACGAGCACCGCCGCGGAGTTGAGATAGGCGGCACCGAGATCTGGCCCGATCGCATCGGGCGGTGGCGTGCAGGTGCGGAGCACCGCCTCCCAGTTCGCGATGTACTCATCCCACGCCGCGTCGAACTCGCCCGCGAGCGCGGCCGCGGCCTGGAGTGCCGCCGCTTCCGGCCGGTCCCCGAACCCGAGGGCCAGCTGGAGCGGACCATCGACCACGGGGAGCTCGGTCATGCCCGCGACGTTCCCCTCGGCAGTCGAGTCGTAGGTCCAGGTCATGTGCCCGTTGCGTGCGAAGTCCTGCCACCCGTCGGACGACCCGACGTACCCGACACTCTGCCGGTCAGGCGATGGATCGCTGGCCAGGACGAGGTTCGACCCGCCGTTCCGGGCGAACAGCATCGGCCGGCCCTTGTAGTCGCCGGTCCAGGTGCGGTTGCCCAGCCCACTGAACCCGAGATGCGGAGCGAGCAACGAATACAGGTGCAGCGGACGCGCATTCGGGCCGCGTTGGGACTTGCGGCGGCGATCCTCGAGGCGCGCTTCGATGCGCACGACATCGGCGTGGTCGTCGGCGCAGATCCGCAGTGTGAGTTGGTACGAAGCATGGCGATGCTCCGCGATGATCGCGGGGATACCGGGGCGGACGAAACGGACCGTCGAGACCGCGTCGCGCTTGACCTCGCTCCAGAAGCCGGCCCCGTCGGCAACGATGAATCCAAGGTCACGAACCTGGGGCGAGTCCACCCGCGGCCAGTAGACCTCGTTGAGAATGCCGTGGCCGACAGTGAACCAGACGCGGCTGGAACCACGTGACGTGCCGACGGCGTCTTTGGCCGAGCTCGTCCATGTCGGCGTGATGCCCGGCGCGCCGGGGGCGGGCCTACCGCCCGATTCACGCGAGGCCGCTGGGTCCGGGGCTGCTCGCTCGACATCCGCCACGACATCCTGCCCACTCCGTGGGGTCACGTCGGCGGCGGGCTACCGGCCGCTGGAGGTGCGGGCTTCCGCCACCGGCCGAAGGGGCGGATCATTGCCTCGGCCGCCCGGGGACCCCACGTGCCTCGCCGATAGCGATGCGGCTCGTCCTCGGAATCGAGGATCGGGTCCACGATCCGCCACGCGGCCTCGACCGAATCCTCCCGGGTAAAGAGTTGCGGATCGCCGACAGACGCATCGCCGATCAGTCGCTGGTAGGGCGGCCGTTCGCTGCCGCTGTAGTGACGCGCGAACAACTCGACCTCCTCACCGACGGCCGCTTCTCCGGGTTTCTTCGCGAGAGCACCGAGCGAGATCGACATGTCCGGTGTCAGCCGGAAGCGCATGTAGTTCGCGCCCCGGCGCTCGTGTTCCTCGAACAGCTCGACAGGCGGACGCTTGAGCTCGACGATCACCTCCGTCGCCGTCATCGGGAGGCACTTGCCGGTTCGGATGAAGAACGGAACGCCACCCCACCGCCAGGTTTCGACCTGGAGCCGCAAGGCGGCATAGGTCTCGACCGTCGAGTCCGGCGCGACACCCTTCACCTTCCCGTATCCCTGGTACTGACCGAGCACGACATCCTCGGGCCGAATGGGGCGAATCGAGTCGAGGAGCTTGAACTTCTCGTTGCGAACGGCCTCGACATCGTGGCCTGACGGAGGCTCCATGCCCAGGAGTGCGACGGTCTGCAGGAGGTGGTTCTGGACCACGTCGCGGATCGCGCCAGCGCTGTCATAGAACGCGCCGCGATCGGCGACGTCGAACGACTCGGCCATCGTGATCTGCACTGACGCCACGTGATCTGCGTTCCAGATCGGCTCCAGAAACCGATTGGCGAACCGGAAATAGAGCAGGTTCTGGACCGGCTCCTTGCCGAGGTAATGGTCGATCCGGAAGATCCGGTCCTCGTCGAAGACGGTGTGGAGGGTGCGATTGAGGCGCCGTGCAGCGGCCAGGTTACGGCCGAACGGCTTCTCGACGATGACCCGTGCACCGTCTGCGCAATGTGACTCACCCAGCAGGCGAATAACCTTGCCGAACAGGGCCGGCGGAATCGCCAGGTAATGGAGCGGGTGCCCGGCGTCACCGAGCTCGGTCCGGAGGCGTGCAAACGTGTCTGGATCCGCGTCATCGCCGTTGACGAAGCGAAGCCGATCCTGGAGCTCCCGGAGCACCCGCGGGTCCGCGTCGCCATTGGCCTCGAGGCTCTCGCGGGCGCGATCACGGAGGGTGTCGACGTTTCCATGCCTGGCAACTCCAATGATCGGCATGGACCAATCGCCGCTTCCGACCAGGCCGGCCAGTGCCGGGAAGATCTGTTTGAACGCCAGGTCGCCCGTCGCGCCGAAGAAGACGAACGCATCGGATCGATCCTGGCGACCGCCACGGGTCGAGGTACTCATCACTTGACTCGTCAGGCGCCCTTTTCGAGGTGACCACCGAAGCCGAGGCGCATCGCTGACTGCACCTTGTTCGCGAAATCGGCCTCGCCGCGCGAGTTGAAACGCTCATACAGGGCAGTCGTGAGGACCGGTGCCGGAGCCGAGACGTCGATCGCGGCCATGCTGGTCCAGCGACCTTCGCCCGAAT
>JBDTQY010000044.1:0-3716 GCA_039931955.1 Chloroflexota bacterium | reverse complement strand
GTGGCGAACGGGAAGAGCGACAGCCAGAAGAGCAGGAGAAGGGTCGCCCACAGCACACGCCCGTTAATGACCCTCGATGCCTGGAGCAGGTGGTGGTGATTGTTCCAGTACGTGCCAATCAGGACGAAGCTCAGGACGTAACTGATGAAGACAGGGCCGAGCTGACCCAGCGCGGCGAAAGTGGGCTCGTGCGGCACCTTCAGTTCCAGGACCATGATCGTGATGATGATCGCCAGTACGCCGTCGCTGAACGCCTCCAGCCGTCCCTTTGTCACGATCCCCCCTGGGTCCGACCGCGCACCATGGCAATCAGTCGGTCCAGCACCCGCGCCCCATCGGCCCGAAGGGCGTTGTGGACGTACTCGTTGGTGATCCACGGCCGCAGTCCACGGATCTGGGCCGCCGTCTCCTCGGCGAAGGCCCGCTCCACGTACAGGTCGTCAACGTAGATCGTCGCGGCCACCGGGACCTCGTTGACCGCCAGTTGCGCCGCGTCAAACATGCGGGGCCACGGGTGCTCGGCCAGGATGTTGGCGGCGGCGGCATGCGGTCGCAGGGCCCCGTAGTCCTCGAACATCCACGGGAAGACGTGCTCGGCCGTGAATCCGGTCCCGTCTCGCAGTTCATCGGGATACAGGCGGTCGGCCGACCAGCGCGTGGCGACCCCGTCTGCGTACGAGGATTCGTGGAGCGTGGCGTAGATGGGGTTACGTCCGAACCGCACGCCGTGCTCGACGTCGGTCCGGAACGCCGGCGAGTCCATCGGCAACTCCAGGACGTGGTGCAACAGCTCCCAGCCAGCGCTGTCGCCGAGCCACAGGCCGAGCTGGCGGAACCGACGAGACGTCAGGCGGTCCCCGGTGTCCAGCCGGAAGTCCTCCGACTCCAGGCGCCGATGGATCTCCCGGACGCGTGGCCGGTCCTCCGGGTAGCGTTCGAAATACCGTTCGTTCCGTTCCAGGACGCGGATGTACGTGGCTCCGTAGATGTCGTCCACGGAGCGTCCGATCGGGGCGAGGCCGCCGGTGATGAACGCCTCCCGGAGCCCGTCCGGCGCGATCGACAGGTACGTCATCGAGGTGAAACCGCCGAAACTCTGACCGAGGACGCTCCAGCGATCGACCCCGAGTTCGCGGCGAATCAGTTCGGCATCACGGACGATCGAGTCGGCCCGAAAGTGGGTCAGATACGCAGCCTGTGCGTCGGGCGTCCCGCCCGGAATGTCACGGCCAACGGGCGTGGATCGTCCGGTCCCCCGCTGGTCCAGGAGCAGGACGCGGTAGTCCTTGAGCGCCCGGACCATCCAGCCGCTCGGCGGACTGGTGGGTCGTACCGCCTCGAACCCGGGCCCGCCCTGGAGGAAGACGAGGTACGGCTTGTCGAGCCCGTCGGGATCCGCGACCTCGCGGGTGAAGACCGTGATCGTCGGCCCGTCGGGTTGGGCGTGGTCGAGTGGGACGGCGTGCTCGCGCTCAGTGAGGACGGCGCCCGGGACGCGGGTCGTGAACGACATGGGCGCAGGGTATCGCGCCCGTGCGCAAACGTCGGAATGATGCCGCGGCTCAGAGGCTCCTGGGCTGACGCGAGGGCAGCGCGACGTCCGCGCGCGGCTGAGCAGATCCCCACTGACGCACCCCGCGCAGCCGTGGCGTGCAACTGATCGCCAGGCACGCCACCATGGACGTACGATCGGCGGCCCCGCCGAAGCGACGGAGAACTGATGCGACCTACCATCCGGGTCCTGGACGCCGCCCTCATCGGCCGCATCGTCGATGAGTCAATGCGCGTCCTCGCCACGACCGGCATGGAGATCCGGGGCGCCGAGATGCGGCGGCGACTGCGCGAGCACGGCCTTCCGATGGACGCCAGCGGTGAGCGGGTGCTCTTTCCCCGAGCAATCGTCGAGGCGGCCATCAAGACCGCACCGGCGAGCTTCCAGCTCTTTGATCGCGACGGTGGGCCGCACGCGGATCTCGGTGGGGACCGGGTCCATTTCGTGCCGGGCTCGTCGGGGCTGAAGGTCCTGGATCACCGGACCGGCGAGGTCCGACTGGCCAACACGACCGACTTCGTCGAGTACATCCGCCTCGCCGATGGGCTGCCGAACATCGCCTACCTGGCCACCGCGTTCTCCACGAATGACGACATCGAAGCCGTGGTCTCCGATGCCTGGCGCCTGCGGCTGTCCCTGACGAACTCGAAACGACCGATCGTGTCGGGGGCCTTCACCGAGCACGGCGTCGAGCGGATGGTCGAGATGATGCAGCTCTTCCGTCGCGATCGGGCCGACCTCGTCGCGCGTCCGATGTCCATCTTCACGATCACCGCCAGCGGCAACTTCCGCTACAGCGAGGACTCATGCCAGAACCTCATCGACTGCGTGGAGGCGGGGATCCCCGTCGAGATCGTGCCGGTGACACTGCAAGGCCTGATCGCGCCGGTCACAACCGTTGGCGCAACGGTCTTCCACACCATCGATGTCCTGGCGGGCATCACCATGGCCCAGATCGTTCGGCCCGGAGCGCCGGTCCTGTTCGGTGGCGCCCCGGCCACCTTCCACATGAAGGTAGCCAGCTCGCCGATGGCCGCGATCGAGGCGCTCCAGCTCGACGTGGCGTATGTCGAGGTCGCCAAGTCCCTCAACCTGCCCACCCAGTCCTACATGGCCCTCTCGGATGCCAAGGTGCTCGATGCCCAGGCGGGCGCCGAGACCTTCGGCAGTGCGCTGCTCGCCGCCCTGGCCGGCGTCAACAGCGTGTCGGGACCCGGGATGCTCGACTTCCTGCTCGTCTTCAGTCTGCCCAAGCTCATCTTCGACGACGAGGTCTGCGCCCAGGTGCTGCACTTCGTGCGTGAGGTGCAACCGGTCGACGACCTGCCGGTGGACGACCTGCTGGCCCACCTCATGACCGACCAGCACCTGATCATGGCCGAGCACACCACGGCCCACTGGCCAACGACGCTCCACCTGCCGAGCCGGGCCTGGGAGCGGGACAACCGCGAGAACTGGGCGAAGGCTGGGTCACCGGATACCTACGCCCGGTGCGTGGCCGAGGCGGAGCGTCGGCTGGCTGCGTATCAGCCGGTCGAGACGGACCCTCGCACGGTCGAGGAGCTGGATCGGATCATCAGTTCCGGCATGAGCGAGCCGCGGCCGCTGCCATTCGTGCCACCGGCACCGGAACCGGTGGCACTGACCGAGGACGGCGACGGACGGCGACGCAACCGGCGCCGCGGGGGCTGAAACGGCCGTCAGCTACCTAGCTGCCGAGGTTTCCGGAAAGCACGGGCGGGTGACCCTCCGGGCCTGAGGCCGGCTCGAGGCTCACCCCAAACACGCCTGACCCGAACGATGTGGTTGCCCATTCATAGAGCGAGCCATACCAGAAGGCGGTGAGCCCGGCAAAGGCCATCTGGCCGACCGGCGAACGGGTGCCATCGCGTTCGATCCAGCACCGATACACCTGACCTTCCGGTGGAGGCACCAGGACGCTCGTCAGGACGACGAAATCGTGCGCTGACCAGGAGATGGACCCACCCGGCCCACCTGTCGTCGTCGTCAGTTCCACCACCCGGTGGCTCGGATCCCGGAGCAGGCGTTCCGTCGCCGCGGAGACGGCCTCGAGCGCGGCCACATCGCGACGGGCCTGATCCTGCTGCGTGGTCCGGTCCACGACGACCCGCGCACCCGCGAGCAGGACCACGAGAGCTGCCAC
>JBDTQY010000043.1:0-2873 GCA_039931955.1 Chloroflexota bacterium | reverse complement strand
GCTCCAACCTCGGGTTCCGCGCAGCGCGCGATCAGCGCCTCGACGAGAGGACGATCGGGGGCCGACCCGCGCAGCACGGCGATCGGCTGGGCCGCGGTCATGCTACCGCGCTCGGGCGGCTCGATGATGCCAAGTCGGCCCGCGGTACGGCGGATGACCAGGTCATCGCGCTCGACCTCGACCGTCTCGCCGGCCTGCACGACGGCGCCCGTCCCGTGCGCACCGAGGGCGGCCAGCAACGCCGTCCACGATCCGAGATCGGACCAGCCGACGTCCATCGAGCCCATCACGACCTGGCCGTCGCGTGCCGCGCTCTCCATCACCGCATAGTCGATCGAGACACCCTTGAGTTGCTCGTAGGCGTGCTGCAGGAGGGCCGGCGCGGTCAGCGTCGGTTCGATCAGCTGGATGAGCCCGGTGTAGCGCTCGAGCGCCGCACGGATGGCCCGTCGCCGCCAGACGAACATGCCGGCGTTCCAGGCCGCCCCTTCGAGGGCCGCCAGCTCCTCGGCTCGGGCCGGCCGAGGCTTCTCTTCGAACGCCTTGACCGGATAGGCGGCGAGTCCGCCGATCTCCTCGCCGGCGTCCAACCGCGGCAGGAGGTAGCCATACTCGGTCGCCGCCCGGGTGATCTGGGTCCCCAGGGTGACGAGCGGGTCGTCCAGCCCGAGCGAGCCCGTCGCGATCCGGGTGGCCGCCGTGCGCAGGACATCGCGGTACACGTCTTCGCGAGCGGGATCGATGTGGGCATCGGCCGGCAGCACGATCATGACCTCGTCGTCCGGTCGGTCAACGGCAGCCGTGGCCAGGGCGATCGCAGCCGCGGTGTTGCGGCCCATCGGCTCGACCAGCAGGCCCGTGTCCGGGAGTTGCTCGCGAACCAGCTGCGCATAGCGCCGATCGGTGACCACGGTCACGTCGTCGGTCAGGTCGCGCATGCGGCGATCGGTTGCCTGCAACAGGGTTTCCGAACCGATCAGCGGCAGGAAAGGCTTGGGCCGCTCAGGTCGGCTGAGGGGATGGAGCCTTGTCCCGCCGCCGCCGGCCATGATGACGGCGTACATACCCCAATCGTATAGGGCTGCGACCCGGTCAGTCGTTGACTACCACGTACAGGCCTTCCCAGATGACCTTGCGCTGCCACTCGTGATACCGGGTGTACGCGGAGCGGAAGGCGTCCACGGTCAGGTAGCGATACGGGTAGGGATCGCTCGGAGAGCCGAGCGGGCCGGTCACGTAGAACCCCAGGAGGGTCCGCTTGGTCGGATCGTTCGGGTCGACGGCGGCCCGATAGCCCAGCACGACCCAGGCGTGTGTCCCGGCCCTTACGGCGACTCCGACTGGGTGCCGCGTCCGGTCGATCGCCTCGACGATCGACAGCATGGCCGTCGTCTTTGACAGGTAGGCGTGGGCTGCATATGGCTTGTACGTCCAGCGGCGCAGCGCCCAGGCCCAGCCTTCCACATCGTTGCCCAGCGTGCTGTAGTGGTACCGGTTGTGCAGCCGGGTCTGCTTGTAGAGCGTCGACTGCCGCAGGTAGGTGGTGTTGGATTCACCGCGGACCAGGTTCCACATCGTCTGGGTGGCTGCCGGAACGCACCAGTAGCTCGTGTACTGTCGGACGATCGCGCTGCGCCGGTAGATGAGGACGGACTCGGTCCGTGGCGTCGGGCCCGGGGTCGGGGTCGGTGTCGGTGTCGGTGCCGGTGTCGGCGATGGTGTCGGCGAGGCGGTCGGGGTCGCGGTCGGGGTCGGGGTCGGGGTCGGATCGGCTGTCGGGATGGGTGTCGGGATGGGGGTCGGGGTCGCCGGCTCAGAGGCGCTGGGGGCGAGCGTCGGCTCCGGATCGGCCGCGGAAGCGACCGCGGGTCCCACCACGAGGAGGACCGCGCCGGCCAGGAGCCAGGCACGGGCCAGCGCTCGGGATCTGGCGCGGGTCTTGGGTGCAGGCGGTTCCGGACGCACGTCGACGACTCCCAGGCGAGGCAACAGGACGCTGCAGCACGGCCAGCCTACCCTCCTCCGAGCCTCGTCGGCGAGGCCTCGATGGTCATCGAGCCACACGGCCCGATGGTCCGGTGCGCGGGATGGTGCGTCAGCCGAGACGCTCCACGGGCGTCCTGCCGCGTGAGTCTCCGTCTGCGCGCTTCGACCCGACTTCGTTGACGGTCCGGGGCTCGGCCCGTACCATCCACGAACCCAGCACGCGCGTGCATCGAGGACCCCCTTGACCACCTCCACGAAGCCGGATCCATCCAGCCCCGTTTCGCTTGTTTCGCCGCCCGTCGTCGCCCCGTCAGCGGGCTCGGCAGGGGAGACGTCCCCGGATGTCGAGATCCTCGGCGTCACGAAGCGGTTCGGGGATGTGACCGCCGTGGACCACATGGACCTGAGCATCGCCCGTGGGGAGTTCTACTCCCTACTGGGCCCGTCTGGCTGCGGCAAGACCACGACCCTTCGGATGATCGCCGGGTTCGAGCGGCCGAGCGAAGGCGAGATCCTGCTCGACGGCCAGCCGATCGCCGGCGTCCCCGCGTTCAAGCGCAACGTGAATACCGTCTTCCAGCACTACGCGCTATTCCCGCACATGGACGTCGCGCGCAACGTAGGTTACGGGCTTCGCCAGAAGAAGGTGGGCAAGGACGAGGAACGACGCCGCGTCACGGAGGCGCTCGAGCTCGTTCGGCTGGCCGGCTACGAGAGCCGCCGCACCTGGGAGATGTCCGGCGGCCAGCAACAGCGCGTCGCCCTTGCCAGGGCCCTGGTCAACCACCCCACCGTGCTTCTCCTCGACGAGCCGCTGGGCGCGCTCGACCTCAAGCTGCGCAAGGAGATGCAGCTCGAGCTCAAGGCCCTCCAGCGCGAGGTCGGGA
>JBDTQY010000042.1:0-7975 GCA_039931955.1 Chloroflexota bacterium | reverse complement strand
ACCCAGAACGACATCCTGAAAGAGTTCGTGGCCCAGAAGGAGTTCCTCTTCCCGCCGGAACCGTCGATGCGCCTTGTCACGGACACCATCGAGTTCGGGACTCGCGAGATGCCCAAGTGGAACACGGTCTCCATCTCCGGCTACCACATCCGGGAGGCCGGTTCCACGGCTGTCCAGGAACTGGCCTTCACCATCGCAGACGGCATGGCCTACGTTGAAGCGGCGCTCAAGCGCGGCCTCCGCGTCGACGAATTCGCCCCCCGCCTCAGCTTCTTCTTCAATTCTCACAGCGACTTCTTCGAGGAGATCGCCAAGTTCCGCGCCTCGAGACGGATCTGGTGGAAGTTGATGACCGAGCGCTATCGAGCGGAGAACGAACGCTCCACGTGGATGCGATTCCACACCCAGACGGCCGGCGTGTCGCTGACGCCCCAACAGCCTTTGAACAACCTGACCCGGGTGGCTACGCAGGCGCTGGCGGCGGTCCTCGGCGGAACGCAGTCACTCCACACGGATGCCTACGACGAGGCCCTCGCCGTCCCAACGGCAGCCGCCGCCATGCTCGCGCTGCGGCAGCAACAGGTCATCGCCGAGGAGACGGGCGTGGCCTCGGTGGTCGACCCGCTGGGCGGGTCATGGTTCGTCGAATCGCTGACCAACCAGGTTGAGCGGGACGTCTGGCGGTACCTCGACGAGATCGATCGGCGGGGTGGGATGATCGCCGCGATTCGCGACGGGTATCCACAGCGTGAGATCGCCGACGCGGCCTACCGATTCCAGCGGGAGTTCGACGCGGGTGATCGGCGGATCGTGGGGGTCAATGCCTATGTCGATTCGGAGGAGGACGTGAGGGTGCCCGTCCTGTCGGTGCCCCCAGGTTCGGAGGAGCGGCATCTGGAACGCCTTGGGCGGGTCCGTCGCGATCGCGATTCGGCCGCGGTTGAGGCCGCGCTCCGCGGGTTGCGTGAGACGGCCGCCCGGCCCGAATCCAGCGAGACCAACTTGATGCCGCACTTCATCCGCTGCGCCGAGGCGTACGTCACGCTTGGCGAGCAGTGCGACGTACTCCGCTCGGTGTTCGGCGAGTATCGCGAGCCCATCGCGGTCTGAAGGCCGGTCGACCCGGCGATGAGGAGGCACGTTCCGTGTATCTGAATGCCCTGGAATTCCTGGAGGAGGAGCGAGAGGCGTGGCGGCCGTTCGAGGCGCTGGCATCCCTTCCCGATGACCGTATGGAAGTCCCGGTGGAAGGCGCGCATGGATGGTCCGCACGCGATCTGATGGCGCATCTGCTGGCCTGGCAGGGTTGGGCGCTCGCGGTCGCGCGTGACCTCGCGGTCGGTGAGACGAGCGATTCTGCCGCGCGTCTCGATGCGCTCTGGGAGGAGCGAGGCGACGCCTACAACGACGACGTTCTCAGGGAATGGCGGGATCTCCCGATCCAGGAGGTCCGCGATCGGTTCGCGGAGACCCCGGGTGAGCTCCGTGGCTACCTGACGGTCGTGCCCGAGGCGCGCTGGGTCAAGCACCCGACGAACCTTCGAACCTTCATCGACGAGACGATCGACCACTACGCTGACCACACGACCGAGCTGGCCGCGGTCCTGGCCGCCGCTGGGTGAACCCGCTGCGGGTGGCGGCATCCCGCCTTGGACGCCAAACGACCCCGGCGGAACCGGGGTCGTTCAGGTGGAGGAGAGAAGTCGAAAAGTTGGGAGCTGGCGCCGGCGGCAGTGGCCGCCAAACGCTCAGGACCCGGGGGTCACGGCCTTCGGGTACGCGTCGAGCCCGAACTGGGCTTCCAGCTGTTCCGCGGGGCGGAAGCCGACGACGCCCATCGGCTGCTTGCCGGGGACGAAGAAGGCCACCGTTGGCAGGCTCATGATGTTGAATGCCCGCTGCGTCTGCGGATTGGCGTCGACATCGACCTTGACGACCTCGATGGCGCCCTCGTACTTCTCGGCGAGGCGCTCGAGTTCGGGCGCGACCATCCGGCAGGGTCCGCACCAGGCGGCCCAGAAATCGACGATCACTGGCTTTTCGGACTTGAGGACAAGCTCTTCGAATGTCGCGTCCGTGGCGTGGGATACCGCCATCGGTAGGTCCTTTCTCCCGCCCAGCGGGTGCGTGGTTCGTCCGCTCAGCGGGCGATGGTCTGAATGAGTCGGTAAGCCTCGAGGACCCGGGGGTCCGCGAGCCGGTAATAGACGGTGCTGCCTTCCCGTCGTGACGTGACCAACCCGGCGGCCCGAAGGACGGACAGGTGCTGGCTCATGTTCGGGACCTGGCAGCCGACGAGTGATGAGAGGTCGCTGACCGACACCTCGCCATTCGCCAGGGATTCAAGGACGCACAGGCGCTTCGGATCTGCCAATGCGCGGCCGATGACGGCGGTGCGCTGGTATCCGTCTTCAGTCGTTTGTGCGAGCGATGTTGCCATGTCGAGAGTGAGTATTGCAGCGTTTGCGCAATCACGCAAGTAACCTGGATCACACTCTACGAAGCCTTTGTATGCTCCGACGATGGATTCACCCGCCATCGTGGACCTCGCATCGATCCAGGCAGCGCGCGAGCTCATTGCCGACCGAGTCCAACGGACGCCCATCCTGAGTTCGACGGCTGCGGGCTCCCAGGTTGAATCCCGGACCGGCACCCGACTCGCGGGCGGACGCCTGTATCTGAAGGCGGAGCATCTGCAGAAGACCGGCTCCTTCAAGCCACGGGGCATGACGGCGCGGGTCGCCCGACTGTCCGACGATGAGCGGACGCGCGGCATCATCACCGTCTCGGCGGGAAACGCCGCGCAGGGCTATGCCTTTGCCGGTGCTGCGCTCGGGGTCCCGGTCACGGTCGTCATGCCGGCCGCCGCCAACCGGACCAAGGCCGAGGCCGCCGCAGGTTACGGGGCCCGGGTCGTGCTCGAGGGCGATGACATGGGAGCCACGTTCGCCGCCATGGACCGCATCCGAGAGCGGGAGGGCCTCGTCTTCTGCCACCCGTTTGACGATCTCGACGTGATCGCCGGGCACGGATCGGTCGGTCTTGAGATCGTCGAGGATCTTCCCGAGGTCGATGTGGTCGTGGTCGGTATCGGCGGCGGCGGGCTGATCTCGGGTCTTGCGGCGGCAGTTCGAGGCGTCCGACCTTCCATTCGTGTCTATGGCGTGGAGCCCGAGGGCAGCAACGCGATACAGCTGGGACTCGCGGCAGGTGCCCCGGTAACGATCCAGCCGAGGAGCATCGCCGATGGCTTGAACGCACCGTTTGCGGGTATCCACACCCTGCCGATGGTCCGCAGCCTGGTTGACGACGTGATCCTGATCGACGATGGCACCATCCTTGCCGGATTGCGCTTCGCGCTGGAGCGGACCAAGCAGCTGCTCGAACCGGCGGGGGCGGCTGCTCTCGCGGCCGTTCTCAGCGGACGTATCCCGCTCCGCCAGGGCGAGACCGTCGCCGTGGTGCTGTCCGGTGGAAACGTCGATACGGCGCGCCTGGGCCAACTCCTCGGCGATGCCGGATCCCTCGACTAAGCCCGGCCCGGCCCGGCCCGGCGGCGGACCGAGGGCCCCGCAGCGCGGAGCCCGGCAGGTCCCGCCGGTGACACCGCGCCGGGGCTAGTAGACGCCCAGTTCCGTCAGCCGATCGTCGTCGATACCCAGGTGATGGGCGAGTTCGTGGATGACCGTGATCCGGACCTCCTCGGCAAGCGAGTCAGGGTCTGCAAAATCGTCCATCAGCGGCATTCGAAACAGCGTGATGCGGTTCGGAACCATCAGCCAGTCGGCCTGGAACTCGGTTCGCGGAACGCCCTCGTACAGTCCGTACAGGTCGTCATCCAGGGTCAGCCCGTTGTCCAGGAGCTGCTCGTCCGAGGGCCAGTCATCGATGACGATCGCGACTTCCGATAGCGCCAAGCTGAAGGGCTCCGGGATCGTGGCGATCGCTCGATCCACCAGCCGATTGAAGCCCTCCGGGGTGTACTCCTCGCTGATCCGTCGGCCACGCTGTCGTTTGCCCATGCCGCATCCTAGCCGCATCGGCCGACGGGCCATGGAGCGGGTAGGATGCGGCCCATGAAAGTCGTCTACACAGACGGGCACAAGGCGCACCACGTCACGCATGAGACGTACCTCGGACTGGCGATCCCCGCCAACGAGGTCGTTGAGCGCGCGGAGCGGATCCGGGGCGCGCTTGAGGCAGATGGCGGATTCGCCATTGTCGCGCCGTCCGAGCATGGCATTCAGCCGATCCTGGCGGTCCACGACGAGGGACTGGTGCGGTTCGTGGAGACGGCCTGGGAAGACGTGCGGCGGCAGCGGATCGATCGAGCGTTTCTGGTCGCGGATACGTACCCGGTGCAGGCGATGTTCGAGGGCATGAGCGCATCGGCGATCGCGGCACTCCGGGAACCCATTGCGATCGGTGGCCGGACTGGCTGGTATGGCCTCGACAGCAGCAACCCTCTCGTCGAGGGCACGTGGACGGCCGCCCTTGGAGCGGTGGATGTGGCCCTGACGGCGGCGGACCTGGTCCTCGAGGGTGGTGAGTCCGCGGTGTATGGACTGTGCCGGCCCCCGGGTCATCATGCCGCCAGGGCCATGGTCGGCGGCTACTGCTTCTTCAACAATGCCGCCATCGCAGCCGAGTCGATCGCCGCGCGAACCGGCGAGCCCGTCGCGATCCTCGATCTCGATATTCATCACGGCAACGGCACCCAGCAGATCTTCTGGCGACGCGGGGAAGTCTTCTACGCTTCCATCCACGCCGACCCGGCGCACCTGTATCCGTTCTACCTGGGCTATGCAGACGAGGTGGGAGAAGGCGCCGGGGAGGGAGCCAACTTCAATCAGCCGCTTCCCGCCGGGACCGGAGATGGGGCATATCTCGCGGCCGTCGAGCGGGCCATGGAGGCCATCGCGGTGCGAGATGGGAGCGTCATCGTGGTCTCGCTCGGCTTCGACACCTACCGCGAGGACCCGATCGGGACCTTCGCTCTGACCACGAGCGTCTACCACGAGATCGGGCGGCGAGTCGCCTCCCTGGGGCGGCGGATGGTGATCCTCCAGGAGGGTGGCTACCATCGCCCGTCGCTCGGCGAGAATGCTCGAGCCTGGCTGCGTGGGGCCGAGGGTCGGCCATTTGATCCGCGGCCGGTTACGAGCCTCGGCAGCGATGATGCGAAGATGCCCTCATGACCAGACCGCTACCGGAAAACGTGCGTAAGCTCGTGGCCGAGATCGAGACCGAGATCGGCGAATCAGATGATGCTGCGCATGCAGCGCCGATCGAGGGCTCAACCGCCAGGGGACGCAACGGCAACGGCGCGACCGCGGGCATTGGCTCGGGCAGCACCAGCGGCGGCGCGACCCACATCAACGGCAAGGTCGAGGAGGCTGTCCGGGACATCCTGTCCGAGATCGGCGAAGACCCGTTGCGCGAAGGGCTCGTTGGAACGCCTGACCGCGTCCATCGCATGTATGCCGAACTCACCGCTGGCTACCATGTGGACCCGGACCGCCTTGTCAATGACGCGATCTTCGCCGTTGACTACTCCGAGATGGTGGTCGTCAAGGAGATCCCCTTCTACTCGCTCTGTGAGCACCATCTGCTGCCGTTCTTCGGAACCGCCTCGGTCGCCTACATCCCAAAGGGCCGGGTGATCGGTCTGTCGAAGATCCCGCGGATCGTGGAGATGTTTGCGCGCAGGCTCCAGATCCAGGAGCGGATGACGCAGCAGATCGCCGACTTCCTCAACCAGCGGCTGGAGCCGCAGGGCGTCGGCGTCGTGGTCGAGGCCACGCACCTCTGCGCGGTGATGCGCGGAATCCGCAAGCCGGGGACCATCATGACCACATCCGCCGTGCTGGGCCTGTTCAGGACACGGGACCGGACCCGAGCCGAGTTCTTCAGCCATCTGGATCGCCCGTCAGCCAACCACTGACCAAGGAGCGCATCTGGCGGGCGTCGGGCCCCGGTCAGTCGGGATCGTCGCGGAGGCGGGAGTAGACGACGAGGTCGTGGTAGGCGCCGGCCCGGAACTGCGCGCCGCGGACCACCCCCTCGCGGGTGAAGCCGGCCTTCTCCAGCGATCGTTGCTCGGCCAGGTTCGTGACATCGGTCGAGGCTTCAATGCGATTGAACGTGGTCCACTCGAAAAGCCATGCTGCGAGCAGCCGCTGGGCTTCGGTTCCATACCCCTGACCGCGCGCGTCAGGAATCAGCTCGATCCCGAAGTTCCAGGCCGTCGATGGGGTATTCGGTCCAAACCGGACCTCGTGCCAGCCGACCGCGCCGATTGGCGTGTCGTCCGCGATGCGCTCGACGATGAACCTGCCGTTGTGCTCGTCGCGGAGGGGCCCAAGCGCGAGCGACTCCCGGCTGAGCGGCTCATGCGGGACGTCGAAATCGTTGAAGCCGCCCGAGGTGTGTGTCGCGCCATCCCAGGCATCGAGAAGATCGGCGTCCTGCAGGGTGATGTCCCGGAGGCGGACACGTGGCGGTCGGTTGTCGGTCACGATGCGAACGATAGCCGAGACAGCGCAGGGTCCGTGCGGATGCGGGACTACGCCGGGCGCGACATTGGCACATCGGGCGGGCCGGCGTCGCGCTCCGAGCCTACAATCGGACCATGACCGATCGACCGATCAAGGTACTCATCGCCAAGCCCGGCCTCGACGGCCACGATCGAGGCGCCAAGGTCCTTGCACGCGGCCTGCGTGACGAAGGCTTTGAGGTCGTCTACACGGGGCTTCGCCAGACCCCGGAGATGGTGGTCACCGCGGCGCTTCAGGAGGACGTCGACGTCGTCGGCTTGTCGATCCTGTCCGGCGCCCACATGACGCTCGTGCCCCGGGTCTGCACCATGCTCCGGGACCAGGGCCTCGATGACGTTCTGGTGGTCATTGGCGGGATCATCCCCGACGACGACGCGGCCGAGCTGCGCAAGATCGGGGTTGCCGCGATTTTCGGCCCCGGAACGACGATCACCGGGGTGGCTGATTACCTCCGCGAAAACGTTCGCGTCCGCGACTGACGTGGGCGCCATCGGCGGCCCGGAGCCCGACCCGGAACCCGAGCCCGAACGCGCGCCCGACCCAGCGGCCCGCGCCCACGATCTGACGGACGCTGCCGTTGCCGGTGATCGCCGGGCGCTGGCGCGCCTCCTCACGGCGGTTGAGAACCGGACCCCAGTCGCGGAAGCGGCGCTCCGGATTCTCTATCCGATGGCAAGGAGCGCGCACCTGGTGGGCATCACCGGTGCGCCCGGGGCTGGCAAATCCACGCTCGTCGCCGCCCTGATCGCTGAGCTCCGGTCCCGTGGGCGGACGGTCGGTGTGGTCGCGGTCGATCCATCGAGCCCCATCACCGGCGGTGCATTGCTGGGGGATCGCGTCCGAATGCAGGCCTACGCCTCCGACGGTGACGTGTTCATCCGCTCGATGGCGTCTCGTGGTCATGCCGGAGGGCTCGCCGCGACATCCGCCGCCGCTGCCGTCGTCCTCGACGCCGCGGGATTTGACGTCGTCATGCTGGAGACGGTGGGGACCGGCCAGAGCGAGGTCGAGGTCGCCGCCGCCGCCGACACGACCGTTGTCCTCGAGGCGCCCGAGATGGGCGACGAGGTGCAGGCGATCAAGGCCGGGCTGCTGGAAGTAGCCGACATCGTGGTGGTCAACAAGGGCGATCGGCCCGGAGCGCAGCGAACGGCGTCGCAACTGCGCGCCATGCTCGTGGCGGTTGGCAGGGTTGGCGCGGCCGATGCCGCCCACCACGCGACGGCGCCGCCACGGGATGGATCCGCGACCACCGGGTCGGACGCCGTACCGGCGCCCAACCCCGGCCTTGCCCCGGCTCGTCGACCGCGTCCCAAGGAGCCCGAAGTCCTGATCACGACAGCGACGAGCGGTGAGGGGATCATCGAGCTCCTTGCCGCGCTGGATCGCCACCGGGCCGCCGGCCGGGAGGCACGCGG
>JBDTQY010000041.1:0-3482 GCA_039931955.1 Chloroflexota bacterium | reverse complement strand
CGAGTCGGCGATCGTGCTCTGCGAGGCGTCGAGGATGCTGACGCGCAGGCCGGAGCTCGACTCCGAGGCGATGCGGGCGAGGGTGGACGACAACCGCTCGAGGGCCAGGTTCGTCGCGACGACGCCCTTGAACGCGCCGTTGCCGTCGCGGATGGGCATGACGGCGGTCGTCACCGGCTGGTTGGTGGTCGGGGAAATCCGGCCGATCGACATCAATGGTGCGTCGGCGGTGAGGGCGGCCTTGAAGTAGCCGCGGAACGAGAAATCCGTCCCGACAGTGCTGCTGGGCCCCGCCGGATAGTGGTAGACCATGACTCCGTTGGCGTCGAGGACGTAAACGAGGTCGATCTCGCTGCGGGCCTTGGAAACCGCGGCGAAGAGGGGGGCCACCGGACCGGGCGCTCCCGACTGAACCTCCGGGGTCTGCGACAATTCGAGGACCGTGTTCAGGGCGTTCCGCAGGGTGGTGTCTGTCTCGAGCGAGATCGACTGCGCCAGCGCGAGATCGGCGGCCTTGACGTCGTTCTCGAGGCGCGTGCCGGCGAGCGTGTCGAACACCACCGCCGCCGCGATCACCGGCGCGACAAAGGCCAGGTACAGCGCCAGGAGCTGCAGGCCGAGGTCACGCCTGATCGGCAGCCAGCGGGACATGACCGCATCATAGGCCGCCCGCACCGCGCGGAGTCGGCTCCCGAGACCGTGTCGGCGCCCTCCCGAGGCCGTGCTTGGCCCCGACGCCGGGGATAGCAACAACCCCGGGGATAACCCCACCCCGAAAACGCCGGGTGCCCGGCTGGTTGCGCCAAGGTGCCGGACCTACCTTCAGGACACAAGAGATCGAAGTCATCGATCCGGTTCTGGAGAAACAACGATGCACATCAATCGGAAGACCCTCTATCTCGGGGTCTTCCTCATCGCAACGGGTGCCGCCGTCCTGGTGGCCCGCGGGTCGGACCACGCGAGGATCGTCGAAGCGCTGGGCCTGTGGCCGGTCGCCATCATCGCGATCGGGGCCGGACTGATCCTGCGCGGGACGCGAATCAGCCTGGCGGCTGGGATGGTCGCCGCGGCGGTGCCTGGCCTGCTGCTCGGCGGGTTCGTGGTCGCTGGCCCGGACGTTCGAATGGACTGCGGGGAGGCGCACGCGACGAGCCAGGCCACGCACGAAGGAGCCTTCAACGGCCCCGCGTCGGTTGGCCTGGAACTCAACTGCGGCAACCTGGCGATCACCACGCAACCGGGCAGTGACTGGCGGGTCGATGCGAGTGATCGGGCCGGCAGCAAGCCGTCGATCGACGCGACCGGGACCCGTCTCCAGGTCCTGTCCGCAGACCGATCTCACTACGTTGGCCTGTCCTGGAACGCCGACGACTGGTCGATCGCCCTGCCGACAGCCGTCCTGCTGGACCTCGATGCCACGGTCAACGCCGGCCACGCTTCGCTCGATCTGGCTGGCGCACGGCTCGGCGACCTGATGCTGACCGTCAACGCCGGCGACCTCCAGGCTGACCTCGCGAAGACGACGCTTCGCCGACTGCAGCTCGAGGTGAACGCGGCAGACGCCTCGATTACCCTGCCCGCGTCAACCAGCTTCAGCGCGGATTTCAACGTGAACGCCGCCTCGCTCGACGTCTGCGTACCGACCGGACTCGGACTTCGCATTCACCAGGACGGCGAGCTGTCCAATACCTCATACGCCGGCCTCGTCCGGTCCGGCGACACCTGGGAGACCCCGGGCTATGCCAATGCCGTGTTCCACGCCGACGTGACCATGTCGGTCAACGTTGGTAGCGTGGACGTCAATCCTGAAGGAGGATGCAAGTGAACCCCCGTCGCCTCTACCGATGCCGTGACAATCGCCAGATCGCTGGTGTCGCTGCCGGCATCGCCGAATACTTCGAACTGGACCCAACGGTGGTCCGCGTGGCCTGGATCCTGTCCGCTCTCTTCGGAGGCGTCACGATCGTCGCGTACATCATTCTCGCCTTCGTGATGCCCCTCGAGCCGATCGAGATCGTGGCCGGCGCAGTGCCGGCCACCGATGGCGAAGGCGCGGGGGAATCCGCCGGGGAAGACGCCGGGCACGCCGGCCGTGAAGCTGCCGGAGTTGCAGGCCCCACCGGGTACGCAGCCTCGGCCGCGCGCAGCGGGCACGCGTCCCATGTGGCTTCGGCTTCGGCACACAACCACCGCTCGCGCAACGGGCAGCCGGGCAGGGCCGGTCTCATCTTCGGCGTCCTGCTGGTGACATTCGGCCTCATCAGCCTGATCGGGCCGCTCGTGCCCGGCTGGATGACCGGTGCGTTTACCGGCCCTGCGCTGGTGTTGGCCCTCGGGATCGCCCTCGTCGTCAGCTCGACGCGCCGGACGGCTCCCGGACGGTGATTGCCGCGCCGTTCCTCGTTCTCGGTCTGCTGCTCATCCTCAGCGCCACCACGGGCACCTGGGCTGCGGGCCGACGACGGGGGGCGGCCATTTCGTTTGTCCTTTCGCCGCTCGACCCGGCCACATGGCGCGCCGTCGCCGCCGTCTTCCGCGGGGCCATCGTCATCATCGTGGGATCTGCCATCGTGGGGTCCCTCTTCTCAGGTGGCGTTTCACTCCTGATCGCCGGGATCGGGTTCCTCATGGTCGGCCTGGGGATCGAAGTGGCCCGTGCCGTGGCCCGCTCGGAACGGCGACGCATGGTGACCATCGACCCAAGGCCCCTTCTCCCCCACTTCTACCGACCATCCGGCTCAAATCTTCGCGATCGGGCGCTCGCCGTCTTCGCCGACGTGAACCGTTGGCGCGACGTCCTGTACGTCTTCATCGCGCTCCCACTGGCCGTCCTTGAGGCGGTCGTGGTCCTGGTCCTGTGGACGACGGCGATCACCCTCATCTCGGTACCGATCTGGGCGATGACCACAACGGTGCCGATCGCGCTCGGTTCCACGAACCTGCCGCCCGCGGCGATCCTCGCCGCCGCACTCGTCGGTCTGGTACTGGCACCGGTGGCCGCCTCCGTTTCTCTCGGGCTCATGCGGCTGCATCGCGCCGTCGTGAGTGGCCTCCTCTGCGAGTCCGAGCAACAGGCGCTGGAGCGCCGCGTTGAAACGCTCGAAGTCAGCCGCAAAGCGGTCCTCGATGTCGAGGCCAGCGAACTGCGGCGGATCGAACGCGATCTCCATGACGGTGCCCAGCAACGCCTGGTCATGCTGGCCATGGACCTGAGCATGGCGGCGGAGCGGATCGATACGGACCCGGCCAAGGCCCGCGAGCTCGTCTCGGAAGCCCAGGATCAGGCGCGCCTGGCACTTGCGGAGATCCGGGACCTGGTCCGTGGCATCGCACCGTCAATTCTCCTCGACCGCGGGCTTGTCCCAGCCGTGGCGGCGCTCGCCGGCCGCAGCCCGGTCCCCACGACCATCTCGAGCTCCCTCGGCGAGGGCACGCGGCTACCCGATGCCATCGAACGGGCCGCCTACTACGTCGTCGCCGAG
>JBDTQY010000040.1:0-1687 GCA_039931955.1 Chloroflexota bacterium | reverse complement strand
GGCTGGATCCGCCGCCCGGGCAGCACGGACCGTCTCGGCAAGCGCCTCGATCGCCTCGATCCGCCGCGCCGGCCAGAGGTGCTCCTCGACGACCCACGCACCCATCTCCAGCAGGTCGGCGGCGGTGACCCCCTGAAGCAGGCGTGCGTGATTGCGAAGCCAGCGGGCGCGGAAGGCCTCCTGGTCGAAGAGGCGCGTCCGTGCCACGGCTATGAGCGGCAATTGCGTCAGGATGAAGCGGCGGGCCCGTCCAGACGGATGATTCGCCAGGATCCAGGCATGGACGCCACGCCAGGTTGCTGCGGTCGACAGCGTCCCGTCCATATCGCTCACGATCACGCCCAAGTTCGATGACCTCTCATTCGCTCGCGAACACTCGCCAGCCTCCCTCGCGTCCTTCCATGGTGGCACGCTGGGACGTCCGAGGCTGTAGAGTCCGCGCTCGTGAACCCCTCACCCTCATCGATCTGGCGCGATCGCGATTTCGTCCGGCTGTGGTCGGCCGGGACCATCTCGATCTTTGGTTCGCTCATTGGGCGGACGGCAATGCCCTTCGTGGCGATCCTCGTCCTGCATGCGGGAGCCCTCGAGGTCTCCGTTCTCCTTTCCCTGGAGTTGACTGCGTCCCTGATCGTGGGACTCGCGGCCGGCGCATGGGTTGACCGACTTCGCCGTCGACCGGTCATGATCGCGTCTGATCTTGGGCGCGCGGTCCTGCTCGCGACGATCCCGATCGCTGCGATTGCTGGCGTCCTCGGCCTCGCGCAGCTGTATGTCGTTGCCTTCCTGGGTGCCATTCTCAGCACCTTCTTCGATCTCGCGGACCGGGCCTACCTCCCGACATTGGTGGCCCCCGAGCGACTGGTTGCGGCCAACAGCGCACTGACCGCCAGCAGTTCCGCGGCCGAATTCACGGGCTTCGGGATCGGCGGCCTGCTGGTGGAGTTGTTGACCGCGCCGTTCGCCGTTGCGCTCGACGCGGTCTCGTTCGTGGTCTCTGCCCTGTTCGTCCGATCGATCCGTCGGCCGGAGCCACCTCCACCGCCCGCCGCCGATCGGGAGCCGATGCTGCGGGAAATCCGGCATGGTCTCCGTCTGGTCGGGCGGTCACCGGTTCTTCGTGCTCTGGCGCTCTCCAATGCCTTCTCCCACATGACCTGGGGGATCTTCGGTGCCGTCTACTTCCTCTATGCCAGCCAGGAGCTCGGCCTCGGGCCGGCGGCCATCGGCCTGATCGCGGGGATCGGAGGGTTGAGTTCGCTGGCCGGCGCCCTGCTTGTCCAGCCCGTCGTCCGGCGAATCGGCATCGGGCGAACGATGCTGGTCGGGATCGTTGGGTTCGGGGTCGGGAATGCCCTGATCCCCCTCGCCCCCAGCGGCGCGGTCGCCATCGGCGCCCTCTTTCTCATCGGGCAGCAGGTGATCGCCGACGGCGGAGCCACGGCCTACGACATCATCGACACGTCCGTTCGACAGTCGATCGTGGGCGACCGCCTCCTCGGTCGCGTCAACGCGACGATTCGAACCTCATCAACCCTGTTGCAGCTCGGAGCGACCGTCTTTGCCGGCGTCGTCGGCGAGGTCTATGGGCTCCGATTTGTGCTCTGGGTCGGACTCGCAGGTGCCTTCCTGGCCTTCGCCTCGATCTGGTTCTCGCCGCTCCGCTCGATGGGCGACGTCCCGGACC
>JBDTQY010000039.1:0-7253 GCA_039931955.1 Chloroflexota bacterium | reverse complement strand
CCGGCTGCCCGGCCTGCACGGGGCCGCGCCTCGATCCCGCCGTCGATGCCAAGGCGCTGGCGTTGCGTCTCCTCGGCGACCTGGGCGCAGCGGGCGCCAGCGCCTCCCGGCCAGCGGCCTGACGAGACCATGACGATCGCCCTTGAGCGCCGCCTGGCCAACTTCCGTACCGCCGGCGGTGGAGCGCTGGCGCAACCAGCCCTCGCGATCCACGCCAGACAGGTTGCCATCGGCGCGGAGCGCCTGGCGGCTGAGGTTGACGGCGAGCTCATCCGGACGCCGGCCGGCACGTTCGTTCGAGTAGAGCGACGATCCGACGTGATCCCGATCGATCGCCAGCGCCTTGCGAGCCTGCCAGGTCAACCCCCGGCGCATGTCCCGCTGGTCTGCCTGGACACCGAGACGACGGGTCTCGCAACCGCCGCCGGCACGCTCGCCTTCCTGGTCGGGCTCGGCTGGTGGGAAGGGGCGCATTTCCGGCAGATCCAGCTGCTATTGCCCGATCACGCCGATGAGCCAGCCTTGCTGAACGAGCTGCGGCGCCATATCCCGGCCGCAGGCTGGCTGGTCACGTACAACGGACGCGGCTTCGATTGGCCGCTGCTCGTGGCACGCTATCGGATGGCCGGCTCCCCTGCCCCGGACCATGCTGGACACCTGGATCTGCTCCCGGTCGTCCGGCGGCTGTTCCGCCACCGGATGCCGGATGCGCGCCTCCAGACCGCGGAGACGCATCTGCTCGGGCTTCGCCGCCACGATGACGTCCCGGGCTGGGAGATCCCGGCCCGTTATCTGCAGTTCCTCCGGGACGGCGAGCCTGCGTCGCTGGTCAAGATCGTCACGCACAACGATGAGGACGTCCGGTCCCTGGCTCGCGTCATGGCCTATGTTGACCACGAACTCGGGGATCGAGAGGCCCGGGTCACCGCCCCACCGGGCGACCTGGCAGGGCTCGCTCGATCGTTCTCGTCGCACGGCCAACTCGAGGATGCCCTGGATTGCATCGATATCGCCCTGCGCAGCACGGCAGCTGCCCCCGTGGCTCCACCTGGCCATCAACCAGAGACCACGACGCATGCGGTTCGCGAGGAAGACGACGCATGGTGGTCACCAAGGCGCCGTCCCGATTACGGCGGGCGTCCCGGACGCATCTCCAGCGGGACCACCTGGGGAGCGGTGAGTGACGATCGCCTGCACTCGGCGTGGACCTCCCAGCGCTTCCGACTTGACCGAGCCCGCCTCCTCCGGCGCCTCGGGCGCTATACGGAAGCTGAAGGGGCGTGGATCGAGCTGGCAGATGCGGGCGGAGCCCTTGGCGCCCTGGCGTGGACCGAAATCGCCAAGCTGCGCGAACACCGTCTTGGCGACCTCCAGGCGGCCCTCGCAGCCACGATGGCGGCCCTGCGCCTGCTTGAGCGGGCAAGACACACGGGGCGAGCCACGGCTGCCGCTGAGCGAGACCTTGCGCGGCGGGCAACCCGCCTTCGCCACCGAATCGCACGACGAGCGATCCGGCTCGGGCGCCATGAACCGCGGTCGACACGGGGCCGCGGACCTCAGGACGAAGTCGAGTCCACGATCGCACGAGGACCGGTCATCGACCGTCGGAGGCGCTCCGCGATGGCGTCGAGCGTCGGCACGCCGTAGAGCCCCGGCGCCTCCAAGACCAGGGAAGCGATCGCTGCGGCCAGACGAAGGTCGGACCCGCTCCGGCCCGAACCGGCCAGCGGATGGCCCAGGTGCGCCGCCACCATTGCCGCAAGGAACGCATCACCCGCGCCCGTTGGATCCACCGTGGCGGCCGCGGAGATCGCCGGGTAGCGGCGCGATCGGAGCGATCCATCGGCCTGCAGCCGCATCACGATGCCTCCGGCGACCCCGTCCGTGATCAGCACCGTCGCCGGCGGGTTCACCAGTGACAGAAGCGTGGCGGGTGCGACCTCGGGACCGATGTCCTCCCGACTCACGGAGATCAGGCCAGCCAACCGGATCAACGATGACGCAGCGGGGGCGAGACGGGAGACCATGCCTCCGCGGGGCAGCCTCCGCAGAAGGCCCTGCCAGCCAAGAGCCACGAACGGGAACGCGATCGCCAGATCGGCCCATGCTGGTCCGAGCTCATCGGCTACCGGCGCCAGCAGAAGCGTCTCCGATTCGCGCCACTCATCCGGGATCAGCGGCGGCAGACGATCGCCCGGTGTCTCACAGAACTGGATCCGACCGTCCGGCGTGTCCTCATTTCGAAAGACCGGCCCCTCCGACAGTGGGATCAGGTGCAGGTCGGCTCCCGCTCCTCGAAGCAGATCAAGCTCGGTGGCAACCGCCGCTTCGCGGTCGACCCCCAGGACGATCCGTGGACGCAGTCCAAGCTGCGCCAGCGTCAGCCCGCAGTAGGTCGCGCCGCCGCCAAGACGCCAACCTCGAGGGTCATCGGCGGTCAGGTCACGGGAGGCGGACCCGACAATCAGCGGCGGGGTCACGCGGCGGCCGCCCTATACTCGTCCCGTCGGCCGCCGATCGCGGCCCCATGGAGAGGAGCGAGGCGATGCATTTCTACGAGCTCCACGAAGGGGACGCGGATCTTTTCTTCGATGTCATGCTCGCCCACGAGGAGGAGATGGATGCGGAGGAGTTCTTCACGATCGTCCAGGGCCTCCGCCACAAGCTCCAGGACGGCTTCGATACCGACACGCTGGTCGAGGCTATTGCCGGCGAACTGGAGCGCGAGTACGGCTTCATCTTCATCTCGGACGACCGCTTGACGGCAGCCGTGAACGTGAGTCGGGTCGAGGACGATAACTTCCTGGCCGACCTCGAGGGCGAGGAAGAGGACGACGTCGAGGTCACCGGCGACGCCGATTATCGTGGCGTCTACGCGAAGTTCGATCCCTCCGAGGACAGCCAGAACTGAGGTTCGCGCCGGCGTCATGGCCCGGGCGGCGCTACCGACTGAACAGGATCTCGAGCACATCACCATCCCGAACTCGATACGTACGGCCCTCGGAACGGAGGCGCCCCGCCTTGCGTGCTTCGGCCATTGAGCGGAGTGACAGCAGGTCCTCGTAGGAAACGGTTTCCGCCCGGATGAAGCCCTTGGCGAGATCCGTGTGTATCGCGCCGGCCGCATCGACCGCAAGGCTTCCGTCAGGGATCGGCCAGGCGCGAACTTCATCCGGTCCGGCCGTCAGGAACGAGATCAGCCCGAGGAGTTGGTACGACAGGGAGATGACCCGGCCCAGACCGGACTCGACGATCCCAAGTTCCTCCATGAAGGCAGCGGCCTCGTCGGGCTCGAGCTCACCCAGCTCCATCTCGATCTTTGCCGACAGGGCATCCACCATCGCCTGGCGGTGCGGGTAGGCCGTCGCGATGGCGGACACGCGGTCGGGCGCGGCCGTGATGTCCCCCTCACCGATGTTGAGAAGGACGAGGACCGGCTTCTCGGTCAGGAACCGGAATCCCCGGATCGCCTTCGAGGCGTCGGCATCGAGATCGACATCCCGGATCGGGTGCCCGCCCTCGAGCTCCCCCTTGAGCCGGCGCAGCACGAACTCTTCCCGGTCATTTGATTCCCGCTCGGCCTGCGTCCCGTGGCGGCCCGATGACGCCAGGCGATCGAGACGTCGATCAACCATTGCCAGATCGGCGAGCATGAATTCGAGATCGAGCCGCTCCAGATCGCGGGCCGGATCGACGCTGCCGTCCTGATGGGGCACGGACTGGCTCTCGAAGGCGCGCACCACGTGCAGGAGGGCGTCGGAATCCCTGAGTCGGGCAAGATGCTCGGCGGGCAGTTCCTCGGTCCCGATGCGCCCCTCCGTCGACGGCGGCGGGGCCGGCAGGTCGACGTAGGTCACGTCGGCCTGGACGATCTTCTTTGGCTTGAAGATCTCGGCGAGCCGGCCCAGTCGCTCATCTGGGACCTTGACGACACCGACGTTGAGGGTGAGTCCGCCAAAGCCGCCCGTCTCGGCGTGGCCGCGGGTCAAGGTATTGAAGACGGTGGTCTTGCCGCTTCCGGCGAGGCCGACGATGGCTATCTGCATGGGCGGGATTGTGTCGCAGCGGGCGAGAACCGTCCTGCGAGCTCGGGACCCTCAGTATCCGGCCCGTGGATCCACGACGTTGCGAAGCGGCTCGCCGGCTGAATAACGCCGGAGATTTTCACAGAACAAGTCGATGCTTCGGTCGAGCACGCGGGCCGACGACCAGGCCGTGTGGGGCGTGATGATCAGGTTCGGGACGTCATAGAACTCCGATCGCGGCGACAGCGGTTGCTCCCGGAATGCATCCAGGGCGGCACCACCGATCTGGTGCGCATGCAGCGCCTCGATCAAGGCCCTGTCGTCGATCAGGCGGCCGCGGGCGATGTTGATGATCCAGGCGTCCCGGCGCATCGCGGCGAGGGCAACAGCATCGATCATGTTCTCGGTTTCAGGCGTCAATGGCACGGCCAGGACCACGATGTCGGAGGCTCGCAGCAGGTCGTGGAGCTGCCCGGGGCCAACCACTTGCGCGGCCGCTGCCGCGAACGGGAACGAGTCATCAGCGGCGAGGGCCGCCGAGTCAGCGGTCGCCGCCTGATCCGTGGCAACCTCGCCGTCAGCCTGGGGGTTCCGTCGCAGGGCGATCACGCGGGCCCCGAACGCGCCGGCGAGCGAAGCTACCGCGCGCCCTATCGACCCGTAGCCGATGATCCCGATGGTGAGCTCCCGGAGTTCGACGCCCTGGAGCGGCTGCCATGTTCTCTCACGCTGCAGTTCCAGCAGCTGCGGAAGTCGGCGGCTGATCGCGAGGATCAGCATCAGCACGTGCTCGGCGATCGGGCGGGTGAAGACACCCCTGGCGTTCGTCACGGTCAGGCCCCGGTCGTGGGAAGTCGGGGTCAGGGCGCGCTCGACGCCCGAGGTCGCGGAATGAACCCAGCGGAGACGGGGCGCGCGCACGAGCAGGCGATCGAAGGCCTCGGAGCTGAGCCAGCCCCGCAGGAGGACCTCGACATCCTCGACCGGCCCATCGGCCAGTCCTTCAATGGACAGGTTCACGATCCGGGTCCCGGGGGCCGCTTCGCGAATGCGGTCCAGGTCCTGATTTCGGACGCGAGCGGACAGGATGGGGCTCACTGCCACTGCCGTCGGCACGCCGTTGGGGCCACTTCCTGGCCCGGGCCGATCGATCCCGATCGTCATCCCTGGGCTCCTTCTCCGCCATCCAGGACGCGCGTCATCCAACGCGCCGGCGCTGCGATCTCCCCGGGCTTCGGGAGGGTTGCGGGCGATGTCCAGATGTGATCGAGGGCGGCCCGCCCGCGGGCTTCAGCGATGGCCCGGACGAACGCCTCGCCGCGTCGATACTGCTCCATCTTGAGATCCATGCCGGTGAGCCGGAGAACAACGCGCTCGAACCCGGATCGCTGACCGCGACGCTCGTGGAAACGCGCCGAAATGCGTTCGATGCCGGGCACGATGCCTCGTCCGACCTCATCCATCACGTAATCACTGAACCCCTCGAGGAGGCTCATGACGGCCTGCGTCTCGCGGAACAAGGTTCGCTGTTCCTCGCTCATCAGTCGTTCCATCCAGTGCTCGCTGTCCTTGTCGCCCCGGACCATCCGCGCCAGCGCCCGTCCGAGATCCCCGGCAGCGGTCTCCGTCGAGCCGGAGAACAGGCTGAGCTGGCGCTCGAGTCGCTCGGACAGGTAGGGGCGCAGCCAGGGGTGTCCCTCGAACTCGAAGGCGTGCGTCGTCTCATGGAGGGCAATCCAGGTCCGAAACGGCCCGATCGGCACGTCAAGGGCATGTGCCGTTGCCCGGATGTTCTCCTCTACGAAGAGGATCCGGCCGTCCTCGGCCTCCGCGACCAGGAACGCGATGTCGTATTGCCCAAGGACGCGGGAACTCATGAACCCGAGCAGGAATCCAAACTGGCGGTTGGTTGCCCAGCGGTTCGCGATGATCATCGCCGACGCGCCGAGACCGCCGCCGGTCCGAAGCATCTGCTCGAGCAGCGGGCCCTCGATCCGCGACACCACGGTTCGGAACGTCCGGATATTCGCCCTGATCCAGTCGGCACGATCAACGACCGACGCGCGGTCCACGACACCCGGCAGCGGAGTGCCGAGCGCTTCGGCCAGGCGCGGCGCCACCACGGCCATGGCCTCGCGATACGCGGATTCTGCCGCCTGAAGCTCGACGCGGGTCAGGCGGTTCGGCAGTCGCGCCACGCGTCCGAGCGCCAGGCGTTCGACCTCATCCCAGTCGACCAGTCCACGTCGAGCCGACCGCTCCGCGCGGCGACCCGCAATCGTCGCGGCGACGCCCAGGGCCGACCCCAGGAGGAACCCCGCCTGCCAACGGCGGTCTCCAGGCCAGGCCGACTTGCGGGTGGCATCGGCATTCGGCCGTGTCATCCTCTCATCCGATCCTTCGGCGACGTCCCGATCTCCGCCAGGGCGACATCCGGAAATGCTTCCCCGAACATCCGGCCGGCAATCGCCCGGAAGGCAGTGAGATCGCCCGTCGTGAACTGCACATGCGTGGCGTGGGCGACGCGGGGATCCGGCGCCCCGTGGCCTGCGGCACCGGGATCAGCCGCCGTACCGCGTGATGAGCCGGGGCTCTCAAGGCCGTTGATGGCCAGCAGGTCGTGGACCGCGGAGGCCGTTGCGGAGGCGGAGTCGACGATGGCGATCCTCGGGCCGGCGATGGCCTCGATGGCAGACCGAATGAGCGGGTAGTGCGTACACCCCAGCAGCAACGTGTCGATCCGGGCGGAGGACGGGAGGGGGAAGACAAACTCGCCGGCGGCATCGCGCTCACCCAGAAGCGGGCCGAGGGCATCGGTCACGACCGCCTCGATTTCCCCGCCCTCCAGATGTCCCGTCTCAACCATCGGCACGAGCGCCGGCGTGGCGTGCTCGTAGACCTCGACGGCCGGATTCTCCTCCTTGATCGCCGTGAAGTAGGCATGCGAACGGATCGTGGCCGGCGTGGCGATGACGCCGACACGGCGGTTCCGGGTGGTCAGCGAGGCGGTCACGGCGCCGGGGCGGATGACCCCGAGGATCGGCAGGTCGTGGCGCCGTCGAAGCTCGCCGATCGCAACCGCTGTCGAGGTGTTGCAGGCGATGACGATTGCCTTGACATCGCGCCCCACGAGATTGTCGATGGCCTCCATCGAATAGGCCAGGACCTCCTCATCGGATCGCGTTCCGTAGGGGGCTCGGGCGTTATCACCGAGATAGATCGTGGACT
>JBDTQY010000038.1:0-3328 GCA_039931955.1 Chloroflexota bacterium | reverse complement strand
CGCCTGATCCCCGTCCTCCGTGACGTCATGGAAGCCGCCCTACCCCTGGATGTCCCGCTGACCGTGGATATCAAGGTCGGCGATGACTGGGAGTCCATGACGCCGGTCGCGCGTGCGGATCCTGGTCCCACGGATACTGCTCTCGCGGGGGCTGCTCTCGCGGGGGCCGGCGAGGACCCGGGATCCTGACGTGCCTGAACTCCCGGAAGTGGAGACCGTGGCACGGGATCTCCGTAGCCTCGTCCTCGGTGCCGAGATCAATGGTGCGACCGTGCTCTGGCCCGGCACGCTCCGGACCCACGATCCGGACACGTTTGGTCCCGCGATTGGCGGTCGGCGGATCGAGGCCGTTGGACGACGCGGCAAGCAGCTGGTGGTGCAACTCTCCGGTCGCATGGCCCTGACCCTCCACCTGAAGATGACCGGCCAGTTGTTCGTCGTGCCCGCGGATACGCCGGTCGATCCATACGTGCGGCTCGTCATCAACCTGGCGGACGGGCGCGACCTCCGATTCCGTGACATCCGGAAGTTCGGGAAGGTCGGGCTCTACGAAATGGACGTGGGAACCGACGAACTGGTCCGCGAACGAGGCGGGGCTGCCGTCTTTGCCCATATTGGGCCGGAGCCGCTTGACGACACCTTCGACATCCGGACCTTCCGTCGGCTCATCCGGAGTCGGCGCGGTCGACTGAAGTCCCTTCTGCTCGACCAGTCGTTCGTGGCCGGGGTCGGGAACATCTACGCCGACGAGGCCCTCTGGGCTTCGCGATTGCATCCGCTCCGGTCGGCATCGACCCTGCGACCGCCCGACGAACGACGCCTGCACGCCGAGATTCGCCGAATCCTGGCCGAGGCCGTCGTTCGGCGGGGCAGCTCGGTGGACGATTACACCGCGCCAGACGGCGATGGATCGATGCAGGACCACCTCCTCGTCTACCAGCGGGCTGGTTTGCCATGCGGCCGATGCTCGAGGCCAATCCGGAGGATCGTCGTCGGCGCGCGAGCTACCCACTTCTGCTCGTGGTGTCAGCGCCTGCCGTCTGGCGACCTGGCCGGGGCCAGGGATATTCTCAGTACCATGAGTCCCTCTCGCTCGGCTCCGGCGGGACGCTCGCTCCGGCCCGCCAAACCGCGGGGCCCTCGCTGGACGGAACTGGCCGGCGACGGGACGCTTGGTCGCTCCGATCTCGAGCGAGTCCAGTCGCGGGCCGAGCGCACCCGTCGCGCGGCGGCAGGGCGGCGAGCCGCGGCCCGCGCGTCGCAAGGCGACCGCTGATGTCCATTCTTCGCCTGGTCGGGATCACGCGCGAGATCGGGACGTTCACGATCCTCGATTCGATCTCAGCGTCGCTGGCGCTCGGCGACCGGGTGGGGCTCGTCGGGCCTAACGGCGCTGGCAAGACGACACTCCTTCGGATCGCGGCTGGAATCGACGAGCCCGAACGCGGCACCGTTCATCGCAAGCGCGGCCTGACCTTCGGCTTTCTCGCCCAGGAAGCCCATTTCGACGCGGCGTTCATGGCCGCGCCCGATGTGCGGACGGCCGTTCGGCACGGCGCGGCGCACCTCGAGCGCATGGCTGAGGAACTGGCGCTGCTCGAGCGGGATGGTCGAGTTGCCGAGCCCACCTACGCCGACATGCAGCACCGGTTCGAGGTCCTTGGCGGGTACACGTTGGATCTTCGCGTGGATGCCGCGCTGTCCGGTCTCGGGTTCACACCCGAGGAGGTTGCGCGTCCACCGACCGCGTTGTCCGGGGGTGAGCAGACCCGAGCTGCGCTGGCTCGCCTCGTGATTGCCGATCCCGACCTGCTGCTCATGGACGAACCCACGAACCACCTCGACCTGGGCGCATTGGAGTGGCTTGAGGAACATCTCCGTCGGCGCAACGGGTCGCTCCTGGTCGCCTCGCACGACCGGGCATTCCTCGATGCGACGGTCACGCGCGTCTGGGAGCTCAGGGACCGGCAGATCACCGCGTTCCGCGGGGATTACAGCGCCTACCACCGGCAGCGCGAGGAGCGTGATGCGCGAGCGGTCAAGGACGCTGGCACCCACGGTGACTCGGTTGCGCGCGAAAAGGAGCTGATCCAGCGGTACCGAAGCCATCGCAAGTTCTCGAAGATGCACGAGCACGAGGCGCGGCTCGAGCGGCTCGAGGCGGCCGATGTCCAGGCGCCCAAGGCGTCGCGCAGGCTCAAGTTGCCGCAGGCGTCGCTCGTTGGCGCCGGGCCGAGCCGATCGGGCGAGATCGTGATCCGGGCGGCTGGGCTGGTCGTCGGATACCTGCCGCCGCGAGGGACCGAAGGCGTGGCCACGATCGTGGCGGCGGCGCCGTTTCTCGCCGCTCAGCGCGGTGACCGGATCGGGATCGTCGGGCCAAACGGGGCTGGCAAGACGACCCTCCTGCGAACGATCGCGGGCGAGCTGCCGGCCCTGGACGGCTCACTGGTCTTCGGAAACGGCGCCCAGCTCGGTTACCTGGCTCAACTCCGCGCCGCTGGGATCCCGGGCGCAACTGTCCTCGAGGCTGTGCTCGAAGCTGCGCCGGTGACACCGGGCGAGGCCCGTGCCTACCTGGCCAGATTCCTGTTCCGTGGCGACGATTCCTTCAAGGAAGTCCGCCTGCTGTCGGGTGGCGAGCGCAGTCGGCTGGAACTGGCGTTGCTCGGGATAACGCCGGCCAACCTGCTCCTCCTCGACGAGCCCACGAACCACCTTGACGTGGGTGCCCGCGAGGCCATCGAGGCCTTCCTCCGAGATAGTTCGGCCACGATCCTCGTCGTGTCGCATGACCGCCGATTCCTGGAGACGGTCTGCGACCGCCTGTGGGTCGTGGACGCCGGCGCGGTGGCGGCCTTCGAGGGTGGCTACCGTGCCTGGCGCGAGGCTGTCGCCGGTGGGTGGACGGTGGCCGCGGCCGCAGCCCTCGAGCAGCGACGACTCCATCCGTTGCCCGGGGATAGCCGGACGCCGAGATCACTCGGGGCAACTGCGCCCGCCATGCCCGGGCCCATGGGCGCTCGCAGCGGCGCCTCCGGCGCCGCCGATGGGGCGAAGTCGGTGAACGGGTCCGGGCCACCCCACATCGGCGCCAGGCCGGAACCAAAGGGCAACGGGAAGGCCGCCCCGCCTCGCCCCGCCCGTCAGCCAAAGCTCTCCAAGGACGCGTACCGACGGCAGCGGGAGAGTGTCGACGCGGACCTGACGCGCCTCGGTCTTCGCAAGAACCACCTCGAGTTGGCTACCGGGGACCCGGCCGTCCAGTCGAATTTCGTGGAGTTGCGCCGGATCATGAAACAGACGGAAGAGCTTGAGCATCAAAAGC
>JBDTQY010000037.1:0-7455 GCA_039931955.1 Chloroflexota bacterium | reverse complement strand
CCACGTTCCACGTCGGGCTGCCGTTCTGCTGCGCCGGCTGCGTCGCCAACGGTCCGTGCATCTGCACGTACGACCAGGAACCCATCGATGGGTCGCGCGTGCACTACTGCCTCGATGTCGCCGACCCCATCGCCACCCCGATCGTGGTCACTGGTCATCACCTGGTGGGAGCTCGCAGTCGCTGAGCCAGTTCGGTTGAAGGGGGGACCGTGAGCGAGCGTATGCTCGTTTCCTCGATGGCCACCAACGCGCAACCCTCACCACTCGCCGTTGCCGCGCTGGCGCTTGTTCACGACCACGCAACACCCGCGAACCTGAAGAATCGTTTCGCGGCCGCCGATGCGACGATCGGCGAACGGGCCGCGGAGGCTCTGCTGGACGAGCTTTCCGGGCTCGGCCTGGCTCGGGTAGTACGAGGAGAAGGGCGGGCCGGGGAGTACTTCCCGACACCGCTCGGTGAGCGGCTCCTCGATGCTTCCATTACCGGCCGCCCGGAGCACATCGACATGCTCGCCGAAATCGAACATATGCGGACCGACCTCCTGTCCACGATCGCCCACGAATTGCGGACGCCACTGACCGCGATCCGGACGAGCATCGGCCTGCTGCTCGACCCCGCGATCGCGCCCAACGCCGACCAGGAGCAGGCACTGCTCGAGACGATCGATCGCAACACGACCAGGATGCATCGGGTGGTGGGCGACATCCTCGATCTCGCTCGCTTCCGGGCCGGTCGGGTCCAACTCCAGCTCCGCAGGTTCGATGCAATCGAGCTCGCTCAATCGGCGATCTCATCGGTTGCGCTACTCGCTGCATCACGCGGACAGACCATTGAGCTCAAGGCACCAAGCAAACCCGTCCTGGTCTTCGGCGACTATCGACGGCTCGAACAGGCCCTCGTCAACCTCCTCTCCAATGCCGAAAAGTACTCACCGGAAGGAGTTCCAATCAGGGTGTCGGTTGGAGAGGTCGGCCCGACGGTCTCATGGACCGTCACCGACAAGGGCCAAGGCATCAAGGCCGCGGACAAGCCCAGGCTGTTCGAGCGCTTCTTCGTAGGGCGGCGTGACCGCTCCGGGGCGGCCGAGGGGATCGGGCTGGGCCTTCCGATCTCGCTCCTGATCGTGCAGGCACACGACGGCCGCATCGACGTGCACAGCCGACCCGGCCGAGGCAGCACGTTCAGCATCGTGGTTCCGTCGGCTGGGCCCAGCGAGGTTCCCGAGGAATGAGGATCCTGGTCGTCGACGACGAGCCCGATGTCATCGAGTCGGTTCGCCTTGGGTTCACCCTGCAATGGCGTGAGATCGATGTCGTCGGCGCTGTCAACGGAGAGGCCGGGCTCGATTCGATCGAACATGATCGTCCGGATATCGTGCTTCTCGACATCGGGCTGCCCGATATCGACGGCTTCGAGGTGCTCCGCCAGATCCGGGCATTCTCCGACGTGCCGGTCGTGATGCTCACCGCGCACGACGATTCGATGGACAAGGTGAAGGGCCTGGAGCTCGGCGCGGACGACTACGTGACCAAACCGTTCAATCATCTCGAGCTCATGGCACGGGTCAAGGCGGTCCTGCGCAGACTGGACATGCCGGCGCCCGCCAGTCGGGCACCCTCGTTCCGGTCAGCCGAGCTCGAGGTCGACTTCGCCCGTCAGGAGGCTCGCCTTCGAGGCGAGCGTCTCGAGCTGACGCCGACCGAGTACAAGCTGCTCTACCACCTGGTCCGCAACGCCGGCCACATCCTCCAGCACGGCACCCTGTTGGCGAAGGTCTGGGGCCGCGAGTACGTCGACGAAGTCGACTACATCAGGGTCTACATCCGCAGGCTCCGCGAGAAGCTCGGTGACAACCCCGAGGACCCCCGGTATATCCGGACCGAACGCGGTTTGGGCTATCGGTTCGTGGTCAGCGATCCCGCCTGACCGGTCACGCGAGAGCCAGAGTCCGGGATCCGATCCCTCGTCGCCAGTCGTTCGGGTGTCGTGGCACCCGTCAACGTTGTCAGGCGGGAGCCGGCAGGCCCGAAATCTCATCGAGAGAAGTGGCCGGATCCGAGAGGGCGGCGATGTCGACAATGGCCCGCGAACGGACCAGTCGATCGATTGACTTCGCGACTTTCTTGACGTTGACGTTCATGCCGGCAACGACGCGTCCCTGCGCAAGCCAGAAAGCGATGAACTCCCGGTCGGCAAGGCTGCCGCGGACGACGAGTTGATCCGAGGAAGTCGCGTGACCGGTGTACTCCATGGCAACGTCGTACTGGTCCGAGTAGAAGTAGGGGATCCGGTCGAATGGCTCGCCCGCACCGAGCATCAGGGACCCGGCAGCTGAGCCCTGGAACCTGGCATTCGCCCAGTGCTCGCTCCGCATCCGCCGGCCGTAGAAGGGATGCCATGCCGATGCGACGTCGCCCGCAGCGTAGATGCCGGGGACAGACGTCTCGAGCATCGCGTTCACCTCGATACCGTCGCCGATCGAGAGTCCGGCGGCGCTGGCGAGCTCGATGCGCGGCTCGGCGCCGACGCCGACGACGACCAGGTCGGCGGCGATTCGCTCGCCGCCCGTCGTCTCGACTGCTTCGACCCGGTCCTTTCCGACGATCTGGGCGAGTGAGGTGCCGAGATGGAACTCGACGCCGTGCTCGTGGTGCAGATCTCGATAGAAACCACCGATTTCGGGACCGAGGACCCGCTGGAGTGGGATGGCCCCGGGCGCTAGAACGGCGACTCGCCGGTCCATCATCCGGAGGGAGGCGGCGACCTCGCTGCCGATCCAGCCAGCCCCGACCACGACGATCCGCTCGGCCTCGACAGCGGCTGCTCGCAGCGCGTCGGCATCGGCCAGGGTCCGCAGGGACATGACGCCAGGAAGGTGGACACCTGGCAGGGGGATCGTTCTCGGACGCACCCCCGTCGCGATCAGCAAGCGGTCGAATGGCAGCCGGGCATCATCCGAGAGCATCACCTCATGGGCGGCGGGGTCGATGGCCAGGACCTCCGTCGATGATCTGAGGTCGATCCGCTGCTCAGCGTAGAACGCCTCGGGATGCAGGTAGACCTGCTCCAGCTCGGCCTTGCCGTACAGGTAGTCCTTCGAAAGAGGCGGGCGAAGGTACGGCCGAACGGGCTCCTCGCCGAGCAGTGTGACCGTCCCCTCGTAGCCGGCCTTGCGAAGCGCCTCGGCTGCGCGTGCACCGGCAAGGCCGGCACCAACGATGACGATCCGCTCAATTGAACTCATGACAGCCCCCTTTCGCCTGACTCGGTCAGGTCGAAGCGCTGAGACAGGTCGGCACCGGTCACTGCGGATCAGGCGCCGGCGGTCGGGGCTGGGGACCCGACGCGACCGATACGCACGCGCCACACGACAGGCCCGCTCTCGAGGTAGTCCCAGGTGAACGTCCCGGGCTGCTCGGCCGCCAGCTGGTAGTAGAGCGGCTTCGGGTCATGGTCGTTGACCAGCTCAAAGCCGGCGCCAGGATCGAGTGCCTCAAATGTCTCGAAGATGATGGCGTGGCGACGAACCGGCGGCTCGCTCCTGACGTCGAGAATCTGCATGTCTGTCATCGTCCTACTCCCTTTCCTTCCTGCCCGGCCTCTTCGAGACGAGCCAGGTAATGCATCACCTGATTGATCCGTTCAGCCGACCAGCTCATGCATCCCACCGAGCAAGGTCGCGAGCGAGATATCGGGCCTGGCAAGAAGGGCAGGAACGAGCAGGTCGTTCTCCTTTGAGAGGTGCGACTCGAACAAGGCGAGGATCGCGCTGGCGGTGGTCGCCATCGCGATCCCGTCACTCGCTGTCCGCAGTCGGTCGACATGAGCGATCAGGTTGCGGTGCTCCTCGCGCATCGCTCGAACGAGCAGCTCACTCGGACCTGCGTCGCCGGCTGGATAGAGCGCGGCCTCCTCCGCTGCAGCGTGTGGCAGCAGCTCTCCGTCAAGAAACGCGAGGATCGACGCTCGGGCGTCACCTTCGGGCCGGCCGGCGCGCACCGTTTCCAGTGCGACGGACACGCGGGTCCGCAGCCCCTCGTGCAGTTCCCGATGGTGTGCACGGATCGCCGTCGCGGCTTCCGCATCGGACTGACTGGACATGTTCGTGACGCTCCTGGCTACTCTGGGTTGGTACTTGCTATTTACGGGTATTTCCGTGCAAAATGCAAGCGATGCCATTTACCGTGCAGCGACACCGAATCCTCGGCGGGATCACGCGGTCCCGTCTTCTGCAGATCCTGCGCCAATCGGCGAGGCCGATGGGGGTCCGCGAGCTGGGCGAGACGCTGGGACTCCACGCCAACACGATTCGCGAGCATCTCGACCAGCTGATCGACGCCGGCCTGGTCGACAGCACGACGGAACGCCCCGCTGGACGCGGACGACCGCGCCTGTCCTATGTCCTCCGGGCGAACGCGGACGAGCCGAATCCTGAGGCCTATCGGGCCTTGGCCGGGGTCCTTGCAGAGCAACTCGCAGGTGTGCCGGACGCACGCGCAGCTGCGGTGAGCGCTGGAGAGCGGTGGGGCCACTCCCTGGTCGAGGATCCGCCAGCCCGGATCGACGAGCGCGAGGCGATCGGACGCCTGGTTGGGCTTCTTGGCGATGTCGGCTTTGAGCCCGATCAATCCGTGGAGCCGGGTGAGCCGATCCGACTGCACAACTGCCCGTTCGGCAGTCTTGCCGTCGAGCGCAGCGAGGTCGTCTGTGGCGTTCATCTCGGCCTGATGCGTGGTGTGCTGGGCCGGCTCGGAGCATCCTTTAGAGCGGTCGCTCTCGAGCCGTTCGTCACGCCGGATCTGTGCCTGGCTCACCTCGGGGTTCGGGTCGATGACTGATGAGCCCATCGGCCTGGGTCGCCTGCTTCCGACTCAGCTCGATCCGGACACGCTCGTTGACCGGCTTCGGTCCGTAATCGACCCGGAACTTGGGATCGGCATCGTCGACCTCGGTCTCGTCTACGGTGCGACGATGGCCGACGGCGTCGTCCATGTCCAGATGACGACCACGACGCCGGCCTGCCCGATCGGGTCCTATCTCGCCGACTCGATCCGGCGCGCGCTGTTCGAACTCGATGGCGTGCTCGACGTGGACATCGATCTCACCTATGAGCCGCGCTGGTCGCCAGCGATGATGAGCGACGAGGCCAAGGTCGAGCTCGGATGGCTGCGATGACCGCCCGGACCGTCCCGCGCCGACGTCTCGGACTCCTCGCCCTGGCCGGGGCCGCACTCCTCGCCGGGCTCACCGGCGCCCTCGTCCTCCTCGGCCTGACGATGCCGATCGACACCATCCGCCTCGGGGCCAGCCATGGACCGCTGATGACGCTTGGCTTCCTGGGGACGCTCATCGCCCTTGAACGCGCTGCCGCTCTTGATCGACCCTGGGGGTATCTCGCACCCCTGGCCTCCGGCCTGGGTGCGGCGGCGTTCATCCTTGGCCTGCCGGCACCGGTCGGGGCGTTCCTCCTTGCGACTGGCGGCGCGCTGTTTGTCGCGATGTACGTGGCGTTCGACCGGATCGAGCGTTCGATGCACACGACGGTCCAGGGGTTCGGCGGGCTGGCCTGGCTGGTGGCGGCCATGCTCCTCGTCGGAGGCCGGCCGATGGGCATCGTAACTCCCTGGCTCGCTGCATTCCTCGTCCTGACCATCGTCGGCGAGCGCCTCGAGCTGTCGCGCTTGGGCCGTCCCTCCGAGGCAGCACGGCGCGCCTTCATCGGGGTCGTCGGCGTGTTCGCCCTCGGTGTCACGACCACACTCGTGGCGCCCGAGGCCGGGATCCGCGTGGGTGGTGTGGGCCTGGTTCTACTTGCCCTCTGGCTTGCCCGGTACGACATCGCCCGGCGAACGGTGCACAGGCACGGCGTCACGCGTTTCGTCGCCCTCTCACTGCTCGCGGGATACGCCTGGCTCGCGGTCGCCGGGGCGGGTTGGCTCGCCTTCGGCTCCACGATTGATGGATCCCAGTACGACCTGACACTCCACGCGCTGTTCCTGGGCTTCGTGATCTCGATGGTCTTCGGCCATGCTCCGATCATCCTCCCGGCCGTGTTGCGCACTCCGTTGCCCTACCAGCCGCGCTTCTACGCTCACCTCGTCCTCCTGCACGCCGGCCTCCTGCTGCGGATCGTGGGAGGTGACCTGCTTGGCTCAGAAACGGCGTGGCAAACAGGGGGCGTGCTCAATGTCACAGCCCTCCTGTTGTTCGTCGTCTCGTCGGCCGTGGCGCTCGTCGGCGCGTCTGCGCCGATGCTGAGCAAGGCGTCGATTCCACCACGGCATCCGAATGGGGACTGAGCCGTCGTGATCGACCCGGAACTCCTCGAGGTAGTAGTCCTGGGTCCCGATCTGACCGCGGTGCGCCGGTCGTGACGGTATGACGATCCGCCTGAAGCGTGTCTACGAGCCTCGCTCCGACGGCGATGGATATCGGGTCCTCGTCGATCGGCTGTGGCCACGGGGCCTGACGAAGGACGCGGCAAGTATCGATCTCTGGCTCCGGGACATCGCTCCCTCGACAGAACTGCGCACGTGGTACGGCCATCAGTTGGCCCGATGGCCCGAGTTTCAGCGGCGGTACGAGCAGGAGCTGCTGGGACGCGGCCAGCTCCTCGACCTCCTTCGAGACATCGAGCAGCACAACGAGCTCGTGACCCTCCTGTTCGCCGCTCGCGATCAGGACCACAACGAGGCCAACGTCCTGGCTGAGGCGCTCACGCGCTGGCCACGCCACGTGCATCACTGAAGCGCGACGCCGGGCTAGCACGCCGAGAACTGATCGACCAGGCCTAAACTCCCGGCATGGATCGCACCAGCCGCCTCGTGCTGCTCGCGGTGCTGGGCCTCGGAGTCTTTCTCTCGGGCCTGGAGCTCATGGTCACGGCCGTCGCCCTGCCGTCGATCGTCGTTGATCTCGCCTCCTGGACCCAGCTGCGTCTCGCCTCCTGGATCATCAACGGGTATCTCCTCGCGACCGTCATCACGATGCCGCTGGCAGGACGCCTGGCGGACCAATGGGGCGCGCGACGCCTGTTCCTCGCCGGACTCGTCCTGTTCACGGTCGGGTCGGCGCTAGCCGGGCGGTCCCAGTCACTCGAAGAGCTCGTGGCGGCGCGGATCATCCAGGCCATCGGTGGTGGGATCCTGGTGCCGGTCGCCACAGCGGCCACTTCCCACCTGTTCGGTGACGTGGACCGGCCGAAAGCGCTGGGCTTCGTCGGCGGCCTGACGTTCCTCGGGATGGCGGCCGGTCCATTCGTTGGCGCCTGGATCATCGGTGGACTCCACCCGGCCGCAGCGTTGGAGGGGCTGGGCTTTGCCAGTGGACCGGTCCACGATGCATTCGCCGCGCCGTGGCGGTACATCTTCTACGTCAACGTTCCATTCGGGCTCGCCGCGCTCGCCCTGTCATGGGCAGCGGCCGCGGGCTGGGAGACACCCCGCGAGCCCGGT
>JBDTQY010000036.1:0-9770 GCA_039931955.1 Chloroflexota bacterium | reverse complement strand
ATGAACAGGGCGTTCTCGACCATGCGCGTGGCATCGAGCATGAGCTTGATCCCGTGGCGATCGCACAGTTCACGCAGCGCCCGGACATTTGCCATGGAGACCGGCTGGCCGCCAGCCATGTTGACCGTTCCGGCGAGGCTGACATACGGAATTCGTTCGGCCCCGACCTCGTCGATGAGCGCCTGGAGCTTGGCCAGGTCAATGTCGCCCTTGAACGGGTGCAGCGCGGCCGCGTCGTGAGCGATGTCGACGATCACGTCGTGGAACGTGGCGCCGGCCAGTTCCTGGTGGAGCCGCGTCGTCGTGAAGTACATGTTGCCGGGGATGTGGTCCCCGGCCTTGATGAGCGTCTGGCTGATCAGGTGCTCCGCGCCGCGGCCCTGGTGCGTGGGCACCATGTGCCGATAGCCGTAGTAGCGCCGAACCGCCTCCTCGAGATGGTAGAAGTTGCGGCTCCCGGCGTAGGCCTCGTCGCCGAGCATCATCCCGGCCCACTGCCGGTCACTCATGGCCGAGGTCCCCGAGTCGGTGAGGAGATCGATGTAGACGTCGTCCGACTTGAGCAGGAACGTGTTGTAGCCCGATTCGATGAGCGCCGCCTCGCGGTCCGCGCGTGTTGTCACGCGGAGCGGTTCGACCATCTTGATCTTCCAGGGTTCGGCCCAGCTGCGGCGGCCGAGCTGCTGCCCCATGGTGTGGAGTGGTTCGCCGTTCATGGTTCCTCCGGTCACGGAGCGTCACCTCGCGGAATGCGCGGACGCGGGTCGTGGGCGGAGGACGCTGGATCACGCTGGACCAGCCACCCGTTCAGTGTCCTAACGCTACTCCTGATCAGCGCCGAAGATGCGGGCGATCTCGTAGTCGGCGGTTTCCTCGAGCTGGTCGTAGCGACACTCGGCCGTCGGCTTGTCCGGACGCCATCGCTTGAACGTGGTTGCGTGCCGGAAGCGCGATCCCTGGAGATGGTCGTAGCCGACCTCCGCAACGCGCTCGGTGCGAAGCGGCTCCCACGACAGGTCCTTCCCCCGGTTCCACCGTGAGGTCGCACCGGGTAGCCGCTGGCCGGACGCATCGGCGTCACCGGCCGTCGCCCATTGGGCCCACTCCTGCCAGGGATGACCCTCGAGGGCGCCCTCTCGGAGCGGGGCCACATCCTCCACGAGCGCCGCGCGGCGGTCCCACGTGAACGAGCTCGTGATGCCCACGTGGTGGAGCGTTCCGTCGTCGTCGAACAACCCGAGCAACAACGATCCGACGTGCGTGCCGGGTCCGTTCTTGTGCCAGCGGAACCCGGCGACCACGCAGTCGGCCGTCCGCTGGTGCTTGATCTTGAGCATCGCCCGCTTGCCGGGCAGGTAGGCAGCATCGAGGCGCTTGGCTACGACTCCATCCAGGCCGGCGCCCTCGAATCGATTGAACCATTCGCCGGCGAGGGCTCGGTCGCGGGTGGCCGGGGTCAGGTGAACCGGCGGGACAGCCTTAGCCAGGGCGGCCTCGAGTCGCAAGCGCCTCTCGCCCTGCGGGACGGCGAGCAGGTTGTCGTCACCCAGCGCGAGCAGGTCCCAGGCCACGAACGACGCGGGCGACGCAGCGGCGAGCATCGCCACGCGTGAAGCCGCTGGGTGGATGCGCAGAAGCAGCGCCTCGAAATCGAGCGAGCCGCCGCGCGAGATGACCACCTCGCCGTCGACCACGCAGCGATCCGGTAGCGAGGCGCGCAGCGGAGCGGCCAACTCGGGGAAGTAGCGATCCAGCGGTTTCAGATCGCGGGACTGGATGAGTACTTCGTCGCCATCGCGGAAGACAATTGCACGGAACCCATCCCACTTGGGCTCATAGAGCCAGCCCTCGCCGTCGGGGAGACCGTCGGCGGCCTTGGCCAGCATGGGCGCGATCGGCGGCGGTACCGGGAGTAGGTCCAGGGACATCACGCGAGTGTATGCCGCTCCGCCTGGCCGCGGACCCGGGCTCCGGGGCTCAGGCGGGCGAAATCCAGTGGACGACGATCAGCGGGCGACGATGACCGTGGCCTTCGAGTGCGTGACAACGTGCTCTGAGACGCTCCCCTGGAGCATCCGGCTCATGACGTTGAGGCCGCGCGAGCCCACGATCACCGTATCGAAGGAGCCCTCGTCGGCAATACGCTCGATGGTGGCTGCCGGCTCGCCCGTCGGCTCGATCAGCTCGGCTTCGATCCCCTTTTCCCGGAGGAGGTCGCGCGCTTCCAGTAGCTCCTGTGCATGGGTGCTGACGTCGTCCCACGGATCGATGGGCGCGCGGCCTGGATGAAGGGGCACGACGCTGACGACAGCGACCGTGGCACTCGTCAACCTGGAAAGTTCGGCGGCGGTGTCGAGGGCGCGTCGTGCGGGCTCGCCACCGTCGTAGGCAACCAGGATCTTTCGCATGATGAAACTCCTTTCAACTCACCCAAGCATCGACTGGCGGGCGTGTGGCCGCACCAGTCGTCGGCACCGACCCGGGGGGCCGAAGCGCCTCAATTGGGCGGGTACCATGCGATCTGCATGAGCGAGGATCAGGGCGTCCGATACGACCGCATCGCGGAGGGCTATGCGCGCCACTGGGGTCCGGTGATCGAGCCCGCTGCCGTCCGGTTGTTCGATGCCCTCGCCCCCCTGCTCTCCGGGCCCGAATCGCGCGTCCTTGACATCGGCACCGGCACCGGCACGCTGGCCGTCCATGCCCTGGTCCGCTGGCCGTCCGTCCGCGTGACCGGGATCGATGCCTCATCGGAGATGTTGCAGTGGGCTGCGCGGGAGGCCGCTACACGACTCGGGCCCGCGCTTGCGGCGCAGTTCGAGACGATCCCCGCCTTTGCCGACCATCTGCCCTTCGACGATGCGTCGTTTGACCTGGCGATGTCGTCCTTCGTGCTCCAGCTGGTGCCCAGTCGCGCAGCGGCCCTCCGCGAGGTGCGCCGGGTGCTGCGGCCGGGTGCGCCGTTCGGCTACGTGACCTGGTTGCGCGGCGATGGCGCCGTCGATCCGCCGGACCGGATCCTCGACGAGGTCCTGGATGAGTTCGGGTTCGACCCGCCCGGGCCGGATGGACACTCGGGTGACCTGGCCAGCGTCCGTGCCGCGGCAGACGGCATGCGTCGCGCCGGGTTCCGCGACGTTGCCGCGCACGGCGATGTGCTGGCTCACGCGTGGACGGTCCGTGGCTACGTGGACTTCATCGAGCACTTCTCCGAGGAATCGCTGTTCGACGAACTCGTCGCACGTGAGCGACGAGCGCTGCGAAAGCGTCTTGCCGAGCGACTCGGCGAACTGCGATCCGATGAACTCCGAATGCAACTTCCCGTCGTCTACGTGACGGGTCGCGTCAGCTGCTGAGAACCAGCGGCGGGGCGCCAGAGACGAGCGCCGGGGCGCCGGTCGGCGCCTAAGGCCGGGCCGGTCGGCGCCGGCTGGCGCATGGGGCGGAGAGTTCGGTCAGTCGCTCGAAGCGGCGTCGCCGGACGCGCCCGAATCGGATGCACCGGCGTCGCTCGTGGCATCGGCGGCTGCGTCGGCAAGACCCTCGAGGCTCTCGGCGGCGGTCTCGATGACTTCCTCGACACGCGGCGGCGAAACCCGGGCGACGATCTCTTCGGGATCAGTCAACAGCGTCACATCGGCAGGAATGGCGATATCGCGGAGACGGACCACGTCATCGAAGGTCGCCAGCCCGGAAATGTCATAGGTGAGTGACTGCGGGAGATGGTCAGGCAGCGCCCGGACACGTACGTTCTCGATCGGATGGAGCATCGTCCCGCCATGGAGGCGAACCGCCTCTGAATCACCCGTCGCGACGAGCGGCACGTCGACCGTCATCTCCTCGGTCATCCGGACCAGGAAGAGGTCGGCGTGAAGGGGCTTCTGGGTGCGGACGCTCAGCTGAACGCCGTGAACCAGGACCGGACGGGCTTTCTTGCCGTCGATCGACAGGTTGACGAGCGTGTTCGAACTCGTCTTCCGGCGCAGGAGTTCGAAGGCGTGGGCGTCAAGGCTGACGTTCGTCGAGTCGATGCCGTTGCCGAACACGACCGCAGGCAGCTGTCCGGCCTTGCGGAGGTTGTTGACGGCCTTGCCGGTGACGTCGCGGCCGGTCGCTTCGAGCGTTGGTCGAGTTGTGGACATGGAAGTGCGATACCTCAGGTCGTGGATGCGACAAGGTACCACGAGCCGCCCCGGATGGCCTGCACGCTACGCCGGTGTAGCATCGCGATTGTGTCCAGCACCATCCTGATCGTCGAAGACGAGCACGCGGTCGCCCGCGGCATCGAGTACGCCCTTCAACAGGAGGGCTACACGGTGGCCCTTGCCCGGTCCGGCGAGGAGGGCCTGGACCTCGCCGTCAACCAGGCGCCGGATCTCGTGATCCTGGATGTGCGACTGCCGGGCATTGATGGATTCGAGGTGCTGCGGCGTCTGCGGGCGGCGGGATCGCGTGCGCCGGTCCTGATGCTGACGGCGCGGGATGACGAAGTGGACAAGGTGATCGGCCTGGAACTCGGGGCTGACGACTACGTCACCAAGCCATTCGGCCTGCGGGAACTGCTCAGTCGGGTCCGAGCCCTGTTGCGCCGTGCCTATGGTGACCTGGCCGACGCTGTCGGTGGGCGCGTCATCCGCCACGAGGACCTGCTCATCGACCTTGATCGGCGGCGCGTCATCCGCGGAGACAGGCGGATCAGTCTGACGCCGACGGAGTTCGAGATCCTGCGACACCTGGCCAGCAGGCCGGGACGCGTCTACACCCGTGGCGAGCTGCTCGAGTTGCTCCGCGACTATGAGGCGCTGGATCAGGACGAGAAGACCATCAACGTGCACATCAGCCACCTCCGGGACAAGATCGAGGACGATCCGACGCACCCAGTCTTCGTTCAGACCGTCCGCGGTGTCGGCTACGCCTTCGCCGAGCGCTGACGTGCTCCCCGGCCACGATCCGGAAGAAGCCGAGAAGCCAGCGAGCCGCGGCCCGGGCCGCTGGATCCAGCGTCTTGAACCGCGGACCTTCCAGGGCCGGCTCACCCTTGCTTTCGTGGCCATCCTGGCTCTGACACTCAGCCTGGTGACGGTCGGCGTCGTCAATCGACTCGGCGACTACTTCGAGCAACAGCAGCGCGAGGACCTGACGGCGCGCTCACTGGGCGTCGCCCAGTACGTGACCCTGATCGCTGAGAGCGCGAGCAGCATTCGCCCGGTGGTTGGCTCGGACAACGTGGTCGACCCGGGCGTCCTCGTCCAGCTGAGTCGAACATCCCAGCAGAGGTTCCTCGCCGACCGGTTGGCCAAGGCCGACGTCCGAGTCCGCCTGGGAACCATCGTGGACCAGGTCTTCAGCCCGGCCTCCAACGGCGAATTCAGCGCCCCGCTTGAGATCGGCGCGCCGGTCGGCCAGACGCGTGAGCCCATCACCAGCGACACCATCTACTACACCGTCACGGGGACATTCATCCCGTATACGGTCGAGGTGACACTCTCCGACCCCTATACCTATCGGGCGACCGCGCTGGCCACGATGACCGGACTCCTGGCGGTCATCGCCCTGCTGGCGATGGCTGTTTCGCTGTCCCTCGGCGCCGCGATGGCGCGCCGCATCACCATTCCGCTTCGACGCCTGACGGAGGCGAGCCGCGGCCTCGCTGAAGGGGACCTCGCTCGCCGCGTCCCGGGCGATCCGGAGCAATGGGGCTCGACGGAGCTGATGGAGCTTGCCGTCCAGTTCAACTCGATGGCCGATCAGGTACAGGAGAGCGTGGAGATCATTCGCAGCGATCGCGATCGAAGCCGTGATTTCCTGGCCGACGTGTCCCATGAGCTGCGGACGCCCATCGCCGCCCTGCGCACGTTCAACGAATTGCTGCAGGAGCGGGCCGGCGAGGACCCCACGGCGCGGGCCGAGTTCCTGGAGGCGAGCGCGGGCCAGCTTGAGCGCCTGGACTGGCTGGCCCAGAACCTGCTTGATCTCTCGAAGCTGGACTCGGGCCTGGTGCTCCTCGATCTCCGCCCGGACGACATCCGGGCCACGGTCGAGCAGGCGGTGGAGCAGGCCGATGCGGCCGCACGGCGAAGGGGTCTGGCACTGGCCGTCCATCTCCCCGATCATCCGCTTCGCATTCGACACGATCCGGTGCGCGTCGGCCAGGTCGTGGCCAACCTGGTTGGCAACGCCATCAAGTTCACGCCTCGTGGCGGACAGATCCGGATCGACGTCGGGCCGGTGGATGATGGCGTGCAGATCGTGGTCGCCGACTCAGGCGTCGGGATCGATCCCTCCGAGTTGCCCCGTATCTTCGAGCGGTTCTATCGGGGCACGCAGGCGAACGAGGCCAGGGGTTCCGGAAGCGGGCTCGGCCTGGCAATCGCCCAGAGCATCGTCCAGATGCATGGCGGGTCGATCGAAGTCGACAGTCGGCTCCACGCAGGCTCCACGTTCACCGTCATCCTGCCGCGCGATCCTCGCCACCCCGAGCAGGTTGCGGCGGAGGCACACGCCCGCAAGGGCCCAATCGTGGTGGAAACTTCACCGTCCGCAGACCTGAAGGTGAATCCTGATCCGGCAGGATAAGCAGCAAAGCTCCGGCGTGGATGTTGCGCTGAGGGCCACATCTCCCAAACCATCAGTGAGTGACCGCCTCCCATGACGACACCAAGCGACGAGTGGCCCCCCGCCGACACCGAGATGCCGATGGATCCGGCCCCAGCCCCCTGGCAGCCCGAATCGGCTGCCTCAGATCCAGAGTTCGCCGCTGATCCAGCGCTAGCCGCTGATCCCGCCTTCGTCGCAGAGCCGGCGTTCGTCGCAGATCCGGCGGCTCCAAGTGGGGCCAACGCCCCCCTTCGCTGGACGCCCTCTGCGGAGCCGGCCGCCGCCCTTTCCGAGGTCCCTCCGTCCAGTGGCTCGAGCGGGGCGGGCGGGACGGGCGGGTCGAGTGGGACGAGCGGAAACGGCGGGAATGGCCCTCGGGAGCGGGTCGGCGTTGGACCGATTCTGGCTGCCTCGTTGCTGTCAGCCGTCCTCGCCAGCGGTGGCACCTTCGCGGCCCTCAGCGCGAGTGGGGCGCTGGACGCCCGGACGCAAACCCCGGCTGGCAACCTGGCCTCTCCGGCGGGTGCCCGTCTCCCCGTCACCATCGATGAGACGTCGGCCGTCGTGGATGCCGCGGCGCTCGCCGGACCCGCAGTGGTCCGGATCCTCGTCAGCGGGACGGTCGAGACACAGGCGGGGGGCAGCATCCCGGAGCAGGGCGTCGGGTCCGGCATCATCTTCGACCCGGCGGGCTGGATCCTCACCAACCGCCACGTGGTCACCGACCCGAGCGGCGCTACGGCGTCCAAGCTGACGGTTGAGCTCAAGGACGGCCACCAGTACGACGGCACGGTCTACGGCATCGACACGCTCACAGACCTCGCGATCGTCAAGATTCGTGCAACCGGGCTGACCGCCGCGACCATCGGCGTGTCCGCGGACCTGAAGGTCGGTCAGCTGGCGATCGCCATTGGCAGCCCGCTTGGCACGTACTCCAATTCCGTCACGTCGGGAATCATCTCGGCGACTGGCAGATCCGTGACGGTCCAGAGCGGGGATCGGCTCAACAACCTCATCCAGACGGATGCGGCCATCAATCCCGGCAACAGCGGCGGGCCACTCCTCGACGTGATCGGCGAGGTCATCGGGATCAATACCGCGGTGGCCACGGACTCGAACGGGATCGGGTTCGCCATTCCCATCGACATCGCCCGGCCGATCATGCAGCAGGCCCTTGCCGGCCAGGCATTGTCGCGACCGTACATCGGCGTTCGCTACGAGCCCATCACTGTCCAGGTTCAGGCTCGGGATCGCCTGACGGTGGACCACGGGGCCCTCGTCAGTGATGCGCGCGATGGCAACGGCGCCAGCGTGCCAGCGGTCGTCGCAGGCGGCCCGGCAGCCAAGGCCGGCGTCCGGTCCGGTGACATCATCGTGGGCATCGGCGCACAGGACGTGGATCCAGAGCATCCGCTTGACCTCGTCCTCGCGACCTTCTCCCCAGGTCAGACCGTGGACCTTCGGGTCCTCCGAGGGAGCCAGTCACTGACGCTCTCCCTGACGCTCGGGACGCGGCCAGCGAACCTCTGAGCCCGACGGCTGGGCGGGCCTGGCCGCGGCCCCCCTGGCCGCGCGATGTGCTGGACCGGCGTCGCCTGCCGGAGTGCCGCGGCTGGACGGGCGTCAGGGGCCTGCCCAGCGTGGAGCGCGAGCTACTGCCGTCGGCGCCAGATCTCAACGGAGGCGTGTGCCAGCGGGCCACCCAGGCGAACTTCCGGCTTCCGCACGCGGACGGCAACCTCCTGGAGATCGGCGAACTCGGCGAGTAGTTCGTGGGCGATCGCCTCGGCAAGCGCCTCGATGAGGTTGAAGGTCGTGGACTCCACGATCGTTCGCACGGTCTCGTAGGCGAGACCGTAGTCCAGCGTCCGGGTGAGGTCGTCTTCGAGACCCGCCGGCCGGAGGTCGAGGAACAACTCCACGTCGACCTCGAAACGCTGAGGGGTGACCTTCTCGTGGTCGAGGACTCCGTGTCGAGCTTGGAAGATCATGTCGGTGAGCACGATCCGGTCTCGACTCATGCCCAATCCTCTCGCTCTGTGCCGCGCACGACTGCATCGGACATCCGGGCCGCCCGGACATTCTCGCGGACATCATGGACTCGCACGACATCCACTCCGGCCGCGATCGCCAGGGCGGTGGTCGCGATGGTTGCCTCGAGGCGCTGGTCTGCCGGCAGATCCAGGACCCGGCCGAGCGTCGACTTGCGCGAGGTGCCGAGCAGGATCGGTCGCCCCAGGATGGCCAGTATCGGGAGCTCACGCAGGAGCACCAGGTTGTGTTCGGCCGTCTTGCCGAACCCGAATCCCGGGTCAATCAAGATGTCGTCCCAGGCGACGCCAGCGCGGAGGGCCCGCTCGATCGCTCGCTGCAGATCCGCCACGATCTCCGGCATGAGGTTGGTGTAGCGCGCCTCGGCGCGGTTATGCATGAGGACGATCGGGACCCGTCGCTCGGCAGCGAGTCGAACCATCCCGTCGTCGTCGGACACGCCCCAGACGTCGTTGATGAGGTCGGCGCCGGCATCGATGGCCGCGGCTGCGACCGCCGGCTTGGTCGTGTCCACGGAGATTGGCATCGACGGGAGCGCGCCTCGGACGGCTTCGATCACCGGGACCACCCGCGAGATCTCATCAGCGACATCCACCGCGGCGTGGCCGGGCCGGGTTGATTCCCCGCCGATATCGAGCAGATCGGCACCGCCCTCAGCCATGGCTCCGGCCAAGGCCAGCGCGCCGACCATGGCGGGCTCTCCGGCCCGAAGAGCGCTCCCGGCGCCGGCGCGGGCGGCCAGGAGCCCGTCACCGGAGAAGGAATCCGGGGTGACGTTCAGGATACCCATCACGAATGTCCTGGCCCCCCAGCGAAACGTTCGGGGGCCGATCCGAGTTGCGGCAGAACGCTCCGGCAGCCCACTCATGGCGCGCTGCTCTGGACGCTCCTGCGGGAGACAGGTCCCGATGGCGATCGTGCGACGCTCAACGAACTCGTCGCCGAGCTTTGCCTGCTCGTGCACACCGAGATGGCGCTGCATGGCACCGTCGTCGAGGGCCTGACGATCGCGAAGCCGACGGCGGAATGGCCGACGCTGCGGTCCATCGCCGGCGGCTTCACGATGGCGATCGATCCGGGCGTGGAGCACATCTCGTTCGCCCCGCGCGCCTTGAACGTGA
>JBDTQY010000035.1:0-3459 GCA_039931955.1 Chloroflexota bacterium | reverse complement strand
GGCGCTTGTTTCCGGACCTCTTCGACGCGACCTGGATCGTGTCCCTGGTCCTCCTGGCCGTGATGGTCGTCCTCTACAACGTCCGGACCCGTGCGTTGCACCGCCACCGTCTCTACACGGATATGTGGGAGTGGTTGCTGTGGACGGGCCTGATCACCTTCCTCCTGCTCGTGATGTCGGCGATCTTCCAGTTCGACTTCGCCGTCGTCCTGGTCATCGAGGTGACCGGTCTCGCTACCCTTGTCTGGGTCCGGTTTCGACGATACCCGCCGAGGTTTGCCGCCTACGAACAGCAGCTTGCCCGCCAGCGGACCCTGAGTCGCCAGAAGGCTGCCCGGCCGGAGACGACCATCCGCTCACGCGGCTCGCGGCGCCGCCGGCGCTGAGCCGAACCAGACGCGGCGCCCAGACGTCACGATCGCTGGAACCATGCCGATCGAAATCCGTCGCTTCGGCGCTGGCTACCGGAGGCCTGAAGGCCCACCCGGTACGAAGGGCCTGACCGGGCAGGTGATTCACTCGGATCGACGAGGCCTGGTGTCCGAGTTGGCGTTCTCCAGCGGCGGGGCCGTCGTCCCGCACGACAACCCCAACACGACGTGGTTCTGTGTCATCGAGGGCGGCGGCTGGGTCCTCGTCGGCGATGAGCGCCGTCGCGTGGCAGCGGGCGAGGCCGTCCTCTGGCCGGCCAATGTGCTCCACGCTGCGTGGACGGACCACAGCGAGATGCGGGCGATCGTCGTCGAATTCCCCGGTGCAGACGATGCGGTCATCGGGTCGGCCCTCGATGGCGAAGCGCTCCGGTTGCTACCCGGCGAGGCTGGCGCAGTGGCACGTGGAGACGGGCATCTGGCCGAGCGGCCGCTACACCCGGATCGTGTCGATCGCTCGAGCGGCGAGCCCCTCTGACTGCCTCCCGGAGCCGCCTGAGCGGCCTCTCATTTGCTCGACGGTCGATCGCGCGGCAGTCGTCAGCCGGGTCCGATGATGGCTCCCAGCTGACCCAGGATTCGGGCGGTGGCGCCCCAGACCCGGACACCGGCGGTCGGGTACGCCCCGAAACGCAGCGGGAACCCGCGGATCTCGGTCTCGACGAGCTCGATCGGAGCGTTGGCCAGGAAGTCGGCCAACGGTGCCCGCACGATCTCCTCAACCTCATCCAATGACGGAGCCAGAACCGGGCGGCGGCTCGCCATGGCGAGGATCGGCGTGACCCGATAGTCCGAGACCGGGATCCAGAACGTCTCCAGCTCGCCGATGATCCGGACCCCCGCAGCGACGGGATCAAGTCCAACCTCCTCGGTCGCCTCCCGGAGCGCGGCCGCGGTGGCGTCAGCGTCGCTCGGCTCCACCCGTCCGCCGGGCAGGGCCATGTCGCCTGCGTGTGGCCCACCGCGGTCAACGCGTCGGATGAGGATCACTTCGGCCTCGGCATCCGGGTCGTTCGAGGCGGGCGAAATCAGGACGAGGACGGCGGCCGGTCTGGCCGTCATCGGCCCGGATGTGATCGCCGGGGAGCGGCGCTCGCCCGTATCCAGTCGTTCGGGCATCAGGTCGGCAGGGGGCGCCGGCATGACCACCGGAAGGGATACGAGGCGGGACGTAGCCTCGGCGTGTCTCAGTTGACGAGCTCCTCGCCGTTGCCCTTCGGCGGCGTTGTGTCGGGCAGATCGAGGACGGACCGCGCACGGCCCGGCCCGTTCCCGCCAGCGGCCTGACCGGGAGCCCCGCTACCGGCCCGCGCGTCACGCCGCTCGGCGGCGTTCGTGACGATCGTCTCGTCACCCGAGCGGAAGACGACCGTCGACCCTGCGGGATCAGCATCCGCGACGATGTGATCGCCTGGCTTGAAGCGGCCCTCGACGATCGCCCTGGCGAACGGATTCTCCAGGACGCGCTGGATCGTCCGCTTCAGCGGTCGTGCACCGTAGGCGGGATCGTGGCCCTCGCGGGCAATGAGCGATCGGGCGGCAGGGGTCAGCTCGAGCGTCAGATCCTGGGTCGCCACGCGACGGGCGAGGTCGTCGACGAGCAGGTTGACGATGGCCGCCAGTTCGTCATCCGTGAGGGCATGGAAGACGATGATCTCGTCCACGCGGTTCAGGAACTCTGGACGGAACTGCTCCCGGAGCGCCTCCATGACCTGCCTCTGCATCGTCTCGTGGCTACCGGGATCGCTGGCTCGCCCGGCCGCTGCGGCAATCGCCCCTGAGCCGATATTGCTGGTCATGATCACGACCGTGTTCTTGAAGTCGACCGTGCGACCCTGACCGTCCGTCAGGCGCCCATCGTCAAGCACCTGGAGGAGCACGTTGAAGACATCGGGATGGGCCTTCTCGATCTCGTCCAGGAGGATCACCTGGTACGGACGACGCCGGACGGCTTCCGTGAGCTGACCGCCCTCCTCGTAGCCGACGTAGCCGGGCGGGGCACCAACCAGTCGGGACACGGCGAACTTCTCCATGTACTCGCTCATGTCGATGCGAACCATGGCCTGCTCGTCGTCGAACAGGAAGGCCGCCAGGGCGCGGGCGAGCTCGGTCTTGCCCACGCCGGTGGGGCCGAGGAACATGAAGGATCCGATCGGACGGCGCGGATCCTTGAGGCCAGCCCGCGCGCGCCGAACGGCGTCGGACACTGCCCCGATGGCCTCATCCTGGCCGACCACGCGCTCGTGCAGGCGCTCCTCCATGTGGATGAGCTTGCTGGTCTCACCTTCCATCAGCTTGGTCACCGGAATGCCGGTCCAGGTGCCGACGATCTCCGCGATGTCGTCCGCCGTGACTTCTTCCTTGAGCAACGCGTTCGGGCCTTGCAGGGCTGCGAGGGCGGCTTCCTGCTCGCGGTACCGCTCCAGGAGCTCGCGCTGGGTGCCGTACTTGAGCACCGCCGCCCGCTCATAGTCCGCCTCGCGCTCGGCCTGTTCGATTCGGACGGCCAGGCTCTCCTGTTCCGTCTTCGTGGCGCGAATGGCCTCGATCGCCGACTTCTCCGCCTCCCAGCGCTGCTTCATGGCGCCGGCCTCTTCCGCGATCTCGCCGTACTCCTTCTCGAGCGCGGCAAGGCGCGCCTTCGACGCGTCGTCGGTCTCCTTGCGGAGGGCTTCCCGCTCGATCTCCAGCTGGATACGCCGCCGTTCGAGTTCATCGAGCTCGATCGGCATGGAGTCGATCTCCATCCGGAGTCGCGACGCCGCCTCATCAACGAGGTCGATTGCCTTGTCCGGCAGGAATCGGTCGGTGATGTACCGTTCTGAGAGCGTTGCGGCAGCCACGAGGGCAGAATCGGTGATCCGGACGCCGTGGTGGACCTCATATCGTTCCCGCAAGCCGCGGAGGATCGAAATCGTCTCCTCGACACTCGGCTGATCCACGACAACCGGCTGGAAGCGTCGCTCCAGGGCAGCGTCCTTCTCGATGTGCTTGCGGTACTCGTCGAGGGTCGTTGCCCCGATCGTGT
>JBDTQY010000034.1:0-2396 GCA_039931955.1 Chloroflexota bacterium | reverse complement strand
GGGGCGATCTGTTCGTGACCGCGACCGGCAACATCAACGTCTTCCGGCGCGAGCATTTCGAGGTCATGAAGAACGGCGCCGTGCTCGCCAACTCGGGTCACTTCGATGCCGAGCTTGACCTCGCGGCGCTCCGGGCGATGGCCGAAGGCCACGTCCGGGAGGTCCGCGAAAACGTCCAGGAGTTTGACCTCGGCGGCAAGACGGTCCACCTCGTGGCCGAAGGACGCCTCGTCAACCTCGGTGCGGCCGAGGGGCACCCGGCGGCGGTCATGGACATGAGTTTCGCGAACCAGGCGCTCGCCGCCGAGTACGCCGCCGCAAACTACGCGGATCTGACGCCCCAGGTCTACGTGGTCCCGGAGTCAATCGACGCCGAGGTCGCCCGGCTGAAGTTGGCGGCCATGGGGATCACCCTGGAGGCGATGACCGCGGAGCAGGCCGCCTACGTCTCGTCGTGGCGGCAGGGAACGTAGCCATGCCGGGACCGACCGTCGCACCGTATGGGAGTTGGTCCTCTTCGCTTGCCATTGAGCGGCTGACGGAGGGCGTGGTCTTCATCAGCGAGTTGCGCCGCCTCGACGGCGTGTGCTGGTGGTTGGAGGGCAGACCATCGGAGAGCGGCCGACAGGTACTGGTTCGCCGCGATCCGGATGGGACCGACGTCCGGATGACGCCCGACGGCTTCAACGCCCGGAGCCGCGTCCACGAATACGGGGGGGCCGCGACCCTCGTGTCTGGCGATCTCGTGGTGGTCTCTGATTTCACCACTGGACGCCTGCACCGGGTGGTCGCGCCGGAGCAGCTGGAGCCGCTGACGCCTGGCAAGGCGTGGCGCTTCGCTGACATGGTCCACGACGCGGGACGAGGTCGGATCTATGCGGTTCGTGAGGACCACGAGCCGGACGTCGTCGCGACCCACGGCGAGTGGGTCAACGAGCTCGTGGCGATCGACGTCGCAACCGGCGCCGTGACGACGATCGCCAGCGGCGCGGACTTCTACGCGTCGCCGCGGCTCTCACCGGATGGCAGATCACTTGCCTGGGTCCAGTGGCGCCACCCGAATCTTCCCTGGGATGGAACGGAACTCCACCTGGCACCGATATGGGGAGACGGTTCCATCGGCTCGTCGTCCGTGGTCGCGGGCAGCCAGCACGAGTGGGTCTCCCAGCCGCGGTGGTCGCCCGATGGCACGCTCCATTTCGTCGCCGAGCCGGACGGCTGGATGAACCTCCACCGCCTCGTCAGCGGGCGGGTGGAGCGGTTGAGCGCTGTCACTGCCGAATTCGCCAGCCCGGAATGGATCTTCGGAAACACCGAGTACGCCTTCCTGCCCGACGGAACGATCCTGGCGATCGGGCGGAGTGGCGGACGGGATGCCCTCTACCGGATCAGCCGCGATGGCACGACGAGCACCATCGAGCTGCCGTACACCGAGATCCTGTCGATCTCGATCGATGATGGCACGGCCGCCATGCGCGTCGCGTCACCCTTTGAGCCAACGCAGGCAATTGAAATGGATGTGGCCTCGGGCAGGATCGAGGTCCTCCGTCAGGCAACGCCGTTCGAGCCACTGACCGGGGACATCTCCGTGGCTCGCCATGTCGAGTTCCCCACGACCGGTGGACGCACCGCCCACGCCAACTACTACGCACCGCACAACCCGCTCTACAGGGCGCCAGACGGAGAGCTGCCACCGCTCATCGTGACGTCGCATGGCGGTCCAACCTCGGCGGCCTTCTCGGGCTGGATCACGACCATCCAGCTGTTCACGAGCCGTGGGTATGCCGTGCTCGATGTGGACTACGGCGGGAGCACTGGGTACGGGCGCGACTACCGGCATGCCCTCAACGGCGAATGGGGCATCGTCGACGTGGACGATTGCGTCGCCGGAGCGGAGTCGCTCGTAGTCCAGGGGTTGGCCGATCCGGCTCGACTCGCGATCCGCGGTGGGTCCGCCAGCGGCTTCACCACGCTCGCCGCCCTCGCCTTCCGCCGCACCTTCAGCGCCGGCACCACGCTCTACGGGATCGGCGACCTGCGGTCGTTCATCCGGGATACCCACAAGTTCGAGTCGCGCTACCTCGAGGGCCTGGTCGGGCCGTGGCCGGCGATGGAACAGCGCTACCTCGATCGATCACCGGCGCTCCATGCCGACCAGATCGTGGCCCCTGTCCTCGTACAGCAGGGCGCCGAGGATCGCGTGGTCCCACCGTCCGAGGCCGAAGGGATCGTGAGCGCGCTCCTGGAGCGCCGCGTCCCGCATGCCTACATCCTGTTCCCGGGCGAGGATCACGGCTTCCGAAGCCGGGCCGCCATCATTCGCTCCGTGGGCGCCGAGTTGTCCTTCTATGGACAGATCTTCGGCTTCACTCCGGCCGACGAGATCGAGCCTCTCG
>JBDTQY010000033.1:0-7651 GCA_039931955.1 Chloroflexota bacterium | reverse complement strand
TTGACCATCGCCGAGTAGGCCGTCGCCAGCTGGAGGACGGTCACTGCAACGCCCTGACCAAAGGACCCGTTCGCAAGATCGATCTCGCGCCAGGTTCGCTCTGCGGGATCCCGAAGGATTCCACCCACCTCCCCCGAAACGTCGATGCCGCTCCGTGTGCCGAAGCCAAGGCGGGTCCAGACCTCGTGGAGGATGGTGGCCGCTGCCTGGGTCGTCGGCGCCAGACCCAGGGCCACCTTCGAGGCCACGACGTTCCTCGAGTAGGCGATGGCATCCGCCAGCGACAGCACGCCCATCGCCTTGAAGTCCGCGTCAGCGATCCTCGCCTTGCCGTTATCCAGCTTGAGCGTCCCGGTGTCATTGATCTTGGAATCGAGGGTGACGCTCTTTGTCTCCAGCCCGGCAATGACCGTCAGTAACTTGAAGACGGACCCAGGTTCGTAGACCTCGGAGATGATGGGATCGACAAAACGACCCGGGTCCGTCGTGGCGACCGAGCCGTAATGGTTGGCGTCGTAGGAAGGATAGGTTGCCTCGGCCACGATCGCCCCCGTATACGGGTCCATCACGACCGCCGAGACGCTGCGAGCCTTGTCCGCGACCCATGCGGCCATGACCTCCTGCTCGAGGGCAAGCTGCAGCCCGGTGTCGATGGTCAGCGAGAGATCCGCGCCTGGCGTACCGGCGGAGACGATGTGCTCCGTCTCCTGGACGGCCTGCCCGTTGGCATCCCGATCAGATTCGATGATCGTGGGTGTGCCGGCGAGTTCATCCTGGTAGTAGCGCTCGATGCCGTACTGCCCTGATCCCTCGCGATTCGCAAAGCCGATGAGATGGGCAGCCAGCGACGTCTGGGGGCCCCCGCCCGGCTGTGGGTAGGAGCGGATCTGAGAGGCTTCGACGCCAAGGCCACCGATGCCCTGCAGCCGCGCCTCGGTCACGATGTCGTCGGTCTGGTCGGTTGGCAGATCCTTGGCGATGACGACGTAGGACTGCGTGGACGTGAGCCGGACCCGGAGGTCCGCCACCGCCGCCGCGTCCAGTCCCAGCTTGTCCGTGAGCAGAGAGATGAGCGCCTCCCGGTTGGCCGTGGAGAGCCGCTTCGGGTTCGCCGTCAGCCGATCGCGCGAGACGCTCGCGGCAAGAACCACCGTGCCGCTCCGGTCGTAGATGGCCCCCCGGACGGCGGGCACCTCGGTGCGCAGATAGATCTGTCGCTGCGCGCTAGCCGCAAGGTCATCGCGCCGTGCGATCTGCCACCAGCCAAGACGCGCGACCAGGGCACCAGCGAACAGCACGAAAACGAGCAGCAGGAAGATCAGGCGGCCGCGCGAATCCGTGCGTCCCAGGATCACCAGAGACTCCGATCGACCTAACGGGCCGGAATGATCAGGGGCGCATCAAGTTGTCCGAGTCCGCTGTCCAGACCCAACTTCCGAATGGCCGGCTCCGAACCGAGCCGGTCCAGGTTCGATCGAAGGTCCTGACGCTGGGCATCCAGCCGCTCGTAGTCGGAGCCAAGCCGGACGATGTCGTAGCTCGTCGCAGAAACCCGCACGCTCTGGCTCAGCGACAGGAAGGCGAGCGTGAACGCAACCACGATGACCGCGAGGATCGAGCCGACGCGTGTCTGGCGGTGCTCAGTCGAGACTCCGGCCTTCGCTCGCCGTCGCAAGCCGAGCGGTGGTCCGTCCAGATCGAAGCTCGGCCGCGGGAGTTCGAATCCACGTCGCCGGGCTCCCTGGTAGACAGCCATCAGCCGACCAGGCCAAAGCGGAGGCGTGGGCGACGCGGGTCCATGAACGAGAGCGGGTCGGCCTGGCTGATATCGCCAGCCTCGGCCCAGGTCATTTCGGGGCGGCCCCGGTCGATCCTTCGCTCCTGGCGCTCATGGATCTCGTGTTGTCGGCGCCCGTAGGTTCGGCGCCGGCTGCTCTGGTGTCGCTTGCTCATGGGGACTCCTCCTCCCTATGAACGTCCGGCGGTTCTCCTCCGCCGATCCGTTTGGCGATGGCTAGGCGGCGAGACGTTCGGCGACCCGGAGCCGTGCACTCCGGGACCTGGGGTTGGCGGCGAGCTCGTCCTCGCCGGGGGTCAGGCCCTTCGGGGCCACGAGTCGAAGACGTGGCGCACGGCCACAGATGCAGATCGGGACTTCGGGCGCGCACGTGCAGCCGCGTCGTTCAGCGTGGAAGAAGCGCTTGATGATTCGATCCTCGAGCGAGTGGTAGCTCAGGACCACGAGACGGCCGCCGGGGCGGATCAGCCCGAGCGCGGCCTCCAGTCCGACGGCGAGCGCTTCGAGTTCTTCGTTGACAGCGATCCGGAGGGCCTGGAAGACGCGCGTCGCCGGGTGAATTCGGCGCCGACCGGGCGCCCTGGATGGCGCGATGCGCTCCACCAGCGACGCGAGGTCCTCGGCTGTGCGGATGGGCGCCGAACGTCGCGCCTCGACGATGGATCGGGCGATCCGGCCGGCAAACGGCTCTTCGCCGAAGCGACGGAAGAGCGCCGTCAACTCGACCGCGTCCAGCGAGGCAAGTAGGTCTGCGGCAGGCACGCCGCGGGACACATCGAACCGCATGTCGAGCGGGCCTCCCGTCCGGAAGCCGAACCCGCGGTCCGCATCGGCCAGTTGAAAGCTCGACAACCCGAGGTCCAGGAAGCAACCGTCCACCGCCCCGAACCCCTCCCTGGGAGCCACGGTCGCGAGCTCCCTGAAGTTGGCCTGGGCCAGGCGCAGGCGGTCCCCGAAACGCGGTTCGAGCCGCTCGCGGACTCTGGCGATGGCCGCCCCATCGGCATCAAGGCCGAGGAGGCGGCCATCAGGGTTCGTCGCCTCCAGGATTCGCTCGGCGTGGCCCCCGCCCCCGATCGTTCCATCGATATGGAGACTCCCGGGTGCAGGAGCCAGCATCTCGACGACCTCGTCGATGAGGACGGGCACGTGGCTCGTGCTCATCCGGGTCCTCCCGATGCTCGGGTCCGAGCGACGCCCTGGAAACGCAGTTGGGCCATCAGATCCCGAGGCCCTGGATCGCCTTGGCGAACGCCGCCGGGTCATCCATCGCCCGTCGGTATTCAGCCCACGTGGCGGGCGCCCAGATCTCGGCGTGATCCCGGGTGTCAACGATGACGGCGTCGCTCTCCAGCCCGATCCCCTCCCGGAGGTATGCCGGCAACAGGATCCGCCCCTGGCCGTCGAGCTCCGCGTCCGCGGCACCGGCGAAGACGCTTCGCCCGAACAGCCGCGATGGAGCATCCGTGATCGGCAGGGCAGCGACCTTGTCGGCCAGCGCGTCCCAACCCGACCGGGTATGGATGGCCAGGCACCCGTCGATCCAGCGCGAGACGACGGCACCCTCAGCGAGCTGGCCACGGAATCGCGACGGGACGGCGAGTCGCCCCTTGCCGTCGAGCGTGTGCCGGTACTCGCCGGTGAACACCGATGGGGCCGCCTTCCGCATCTGAGGGTTCGGACGGGCCCGCAGCGCGGAGGCCACGAGCCCGTCCAGTAGGCGCGGATGGCCCGGTGTGCCCTACCGGTAATCCGCTATGGCGTCGGGAAGGAAGTAGTTCCCCACTTCTCCCCACTTCTCGCCACTTCGGCCATCATAGCGCCTCGGAGCGAGGCGTCAACCCACGAAATCGCGGCGGAGGTTCGGCGTCGAAACGCCCTCGACGGCCCGCCCTGGGGCGGCGGCATCCTGCGATCGGCGCTGCTGCCCCTGGTCTACCTGTCTCGTGCCCTGGGTCGCAGAGATCGCACCGCGAGCGTCAAGGGACAGCTGAATCTGGACAGCCGTGGCCATGAGATCCGGACGGGCCCGAATGACCGGGCGTCGCATCGCTGCGGAGCCGAACGCGTCAGCCCGTTGAGGCACAGGGAGCCGGCGAAATGGGGCGTTCAGTCTGTCGTCCAGACGCCCGTGGACGTGGCGGGCGGCGACCGCAGAAGCGCGCCGCGTCCGCCCGTCGCACGAGGAGGCCGGCGCCTCTGGACCCGAAGGCCGCGTCTGGCGCCAAGGCCTCCGCTCCGATGTGAATCGTAGACGCCGAGCGGCCCCCGCTGGAACCCCTCAAGCCATTGCCGGTGGCTCAGGTGCCGGTGACTCGAGGGTTCGTTGGCACCTTCTCAGCGCGCGGCCAGGGCCTCCACTTTGGCCAGGAAGGCGTCCAGCGACAATGAGTCGACTTGGCCAGCAAACGGATTGCCTGCCAGCGCCGTGACGTGTCCGGCCTTGATCGCGTAGCTTCCGGTGAAGCTCTGAACCGAGTAGATCCCGTCGGAGTCCGGTCCCTCAAGGAACAAGACGGCCTCGTCCCCCGGCAGCAGGAGTGGATCGCTCTCGGCGAATGAGAGCGTACCCTCACCCGAACTCGGATCCGGTGCCGGGCCGCCGACCTGAAGGATTCTGATCGTCTTCGCCGGATCACCCTTTGCCGCCTGGGTGACACTCATCGTGACAATCGAGGTCGCGGACGGTCGGAACTCGATGCTGTCGACACGAGCGGCAACGACGGTCGAGGCCGTAGCGACAGCCGTCGCCAGATCTGGCTGCGGATCCACGGGCGTCGCGAGCATCTCGACTCGCTGCAGCTTTCGTGGATCACGGCCCTGGGCAACGAAATCGGCGAGCCAAGCCTCGTACTTCGCCTGGAAGGCCTGCCTGCCCTGCTCGTACTCCTTGGCCTTCTCCTCGTCGCTCTTGCCCGCATCCGTGTTGATCCAGTGCTTCAGGTTGTCGGCTCCGAGGACGAGGGTCCCCGCCCCCAAAGCGGCGATCACGACAAGGGCCGCCAGAAGCCCAATGCGGAGCTTGGATGCATTGAGTCTCATCGCCTCAGCTCCCCCAGTTGTACACGCATCGGATGCCCCCCTCGTTTGCCACGCTGCAGGGCGGCAGCTTCCCGATGTCGCCTGGGTTCGTCGGGCCCAGGATGTTCGTCGAGACGGGATTCATGAGTCGGGCCGGGTCGGTGTGATGGAACAACCCAAGACCGTGGCCGATCTCGTGCGAGAACACGTTCTCCCTGTGGTTGTTGTCCGTGCCGTCCATGGCCGTCCTATTCAGGTAAATGTCTGTCCAATGGACGTTCATCGCGATGTTCTGGTTGCTGCAGAAAACTGTTGATGTTGCAGTTCCAGGTCACGCCGCCAATGCCAGGGCCGGTTCCGTGCTCCCCCTGAGCCACATCGCTCAAGAAGATCCAGGTGTCGTTTGCCTGAGCGTTCCACGACAGGATCTGGGGGGCCGGCGCGCCCGTCCATCGCGACCGTGAGTCGTCCGCTAGGGACCGCCACGCGGGGCGCAGATCGGAAAACTGATCGATCAGCTTCACGTGGAGGAAGGCACCCTGCACCCAGACGCGCCGGCACCAGAGCGGCGTTCCAGCCTTCCAGCAGTCGCCGCCTGCGATGGTGTGGCCCGCAAGGACCGGACCGCCAGAGGCGAGCAAGATGGACGCTGACACCGACGCGGCAAGGGCCAGCCGGACCGCAATCCCCTGGAGACGCATGACCCCCTCTTTTCTGCCATCCGGCGAAGCACTGCAGCCGCACTGCACCGTGCGCGCTCGAGGCGGTCGAGTCAACCAGGACTTGTCACCTAGTTTGGTGTCAAAGCCTGGACGCCGCGGCCATCAAGCGCCTCTGTCGATCGGTCTGAACGGCCCTCGGTGACGATCACGTGGGCGTAGTGGAGGAGCCGGTCGACCGCGGCCGTCGCGAGGCTCTTCGGGAAGATCGTGTCGAACCTGCCCGGGTGGAGATTGCTTGTGAGGATCAGCGAGCGGCACTCGTACGCGGCGTCGACCAGCCGCTACAGTGCCTCTGCCTCGTTGGCGCCTGCCGGCAGCAGGCCGATGTCGTCGACGACGATCAGCTCGGAGCGGACGATCCGCTCGACGACCTTGCTGGTCGAGGCGCGGCCACCGGGCGATTCGGCTCCGCCGCCGCGGAGATCTGCGGACTCGTGCACCAAGCCGCGGGCCACGCACCCGCGAGTGCTGCAGGTAGGCGGGCGGCGGCGGCTGCTCCGGGCGGGTAAGGGGCAGGCGCCCGAGCGATCCCTATCGGGTGGGCGGCGGCAGCTCCAGGACATCCCCCGGGTGGATGGTGGAGGGATCCCTGATCCACGGGTTCATGGCCAGCACGGTCTCGTAGGGAATACCGAAGTACCGTGCGATCCGCTGGAGATTGTCGTATTGCTTGATCGTGTAGAGGTAGCAATCCGGCTTCGACGGGCAAGGGGTGAGAACGGCGTAGCGGTCGCTCGTCGGCGCCGGGGTGGCGGTCGGTTCAGGCACCGGTGTTGCCGTTGGTGTCGGGGTCCGCGTTGGAGCCGTCGTCGGATCGGCGGTGATCTGCGGCGTGGCAAGCGGTGACGCCGTCGGTTCGATCGATGGCTCGACTGAGGGACCATTCGACGCAACGGCCCCGGCAGCCGGCGGGCTCGTCGGCAGTTGCAGACCACCGGTCGCGGCGACGAACGAGATGGCGGCGGCGGCTGTGAGGACCAGCAGCGCGAGGGACAGGGATACGACCGGGGTGAGGAGTCGCGCACCGCGCGGAGCGTCGTCGCCACGCGAAGGGAGCTCATCAACGGGCGACCCCCCGTCGCGCGGCACTGCCTTGGCGTCGGCAATGGTTACACCTGCAGGTGCCACGAAGGCTGGGGCTGTGGCTCCAGCCCGCCGACCTCGGAGGTCATTGACGATCAGCGGGATGGCCTGACCCTCGGATCCGTGGAGATACCTCGGACATCGAACGTGGGCTGACGTCAGGCACGCAACCCTCTGCCAGTCGAGCGGCTGTGGCTCGGACGGGCCGCCGGCGATACAGCGATTGCTGGTCCGCGCTTCCTCGTATGGCTTCCGGAAGGCTCCCCGGGATACGGACCGCAGGAACGGACAGATACCCGGGTTGTCGCTCTGGAGATCACGATCCGGGAGTATCCGGGGTTCACCAGCGTCCACGAGTCCTCCACATGACCGACCTGTCGGATCTCGACTCTAGTACCTTTTCGGCGTATCCGTGGAGCGATTCCCGGTGCTAGGCTTCGGCTTCACCGCCGACGGAAATCGGTGCACCATCCAGCCGCCGTCGCTCCGTGCAGATCGCAGAGGCCCCCTTCCAGTGGCAGTACCAAGCACCGACGACCGAGTCGCAGAACCAACCCAGTACCGGCTCGCTCCGCATCGCATCCGGCGCTGCACATTTCGCCGGCTCATCCAGGTCGACGTGCGCGATGAGCGCGTCTACGACGTCGAATGTCTCCTCCCGGACCGAAAGGTCCCGATCCCCATCGGCGACCTGGACACCGCGATGGGCGTCTGCAACAGTTGCACTGCCTCGCACATCTTCCGGCCTGACGAGGACTGACCAGGCAGGCCGAAGACGGAACGCGGTGGCCCCGCATCATCCGCCTCGAGGGCACCACGCACCTCGGGGCCGGTGCTACCGGCATCCTCCTGAACGCGGCCGAGGCAGGGCGCCAGCGAGGCAACCTGTAAGCCGAGTTCTGTCCCGTCGGACGCCGAAGCGCCCGACGAGGATGGCCATCCATCTGAGGCCGACGGTTGCCCGTCGGCTCATGCAGCCGACCCGAGGGCTGGGCAGCGCGCCTCTCCCCCGGCGAACCGGGTTGCG
>JBDTQY010000032.1:0-2344 GCA_039931955.1 Chloroflexota bacterium | reverse complement strand
CCACCAGATGGGCACGGTCCGGATGGGCGCGGCGGCAGGCGACCATGCCGCGGATCCGCGGGGCCGCGTTCGCGGCACCACGGGCCGGGTCATCCCCGGGCTGTACGTGGCCGACACCTCGACGTTTCCCACCGGCGTCGGCGTGAATCCGATGATCACCGTGATGGCGATGGCTCGCCGGGTGAGCAGGACCGTGCTTGCCGAGGGCAGGGCTCGCGACTGACTTGCGCCGCGCGAGCGTGGCTTCCGCGAGCACGTTATCCGAGCGGGTCCCGACGAGGCCGTGGGATCAGCCCGGGCGCCCCCGGGCTCTACCCGCGAACGACGCGGATCGCTTCCTCTGGATCGGCCACTACCATCGCCCGGCGCCCCGCTCGCGCGGCTCGCCCGCGGGCGGTCACGATCATGGCCACGGCCACGATGATCACGGCGGAGGCGACCAGCGTTCGCGGCGTGATCGGCTCCATCAGGAAGACGGCTCCCAGGGCACCGGCGACCACGGGGTTGACGTACGCGTAGGTGCCCACGAGCGACAGGGGCGCGTTCCTGAGGAGCCAGGCGTATGCGTTGTAGCCGAGCATCGTGCCGACGAGAATCAGGTAGACCATCGCTGCCATCGAGGATGTGGAAATCGCGGATGGGTCGAAGCGGCTTGGCTCTCCGGTCAGCACTGCCTCGATGAAGAGTGCGCCGGAGCCGGCCAGCATCTGGATGCCGGTGGAGGTGAGAGCCCGTCGCGGCAGGTCGGCCGACCGGGCTGAGAACAGGGATCCATGCGCCCACCCGATCGGGGCCAGCAGCAGGGCCACGATGCCCAGCAGCGCGAACTCGCCGCCGCTCGCCGGCCAGACCAGGAGGGCCACACCCACCAGGCCCAGGCCGATCCCGCCAACGACGATGAGGGGCAGCCGATCCCGGAAGTAGATCCAGCCGAAGATCGCCAGCCAGAGCGGCATCAGGGCGATGAGCACCGCAGCGATCCCCGTTGCGACGGTCACCTCGCCGTAGGCGACGAAGCCATTGCCGATGCCCAGAAGGAGCGCCCCGACGATGGATGCGTCGCGGACCTGGCGCCGGCTGGGGCGAACGCGAAGGAGGTTGCCGCGCACGATTTCGAGGAGCAGCAGCATGGTTCCCGCGATGGCAAACCGGATCGACATGCTGAGGAACGGGGGGACCGTCTCGATGAGGATGGCGATGCCCAGGTACGTCGAGCCCCAGACCACGTACACCGTGGCCAGGGCGACCCAGACGGAGAGTCCGGATCTACGTGTTGGCATAGCAGACTGGTCCAAGATGCGGGCAGTGTAGCCCGGCGGAGTGCTTCGTGCCACCCCGGATCTCCTGGAATGCCGGGAACTCGACGTCTGCCAGCGTGCCTTCAGGCGGCGATCAACGCCCCTGACCCTGGTCGGCACCAGCGGCACGGGCGGAACCCCGCCGACAGGGCCTCCGGAAGCGAGGAATACGAGCGTCGGTGTTGCGCCGAAATCCGCCGCGCGTGGTGGCATGACGGTAGACAGACGATCTTCGTCGTGGCCGATCCGAGGTATCGCTGTCCCGCCCGACCGTCCGCCTCGAGGCGATCGGCGTCGAGGCCCTCGCTGGCCAGGACCGTTCGCTTGGCATCCGGTCCGCCGAGTGAGTACTGGCCGATGGTGCCATCACTGCGGACGACGCGATGGCAGGGCACCACCAGCGGGACCGGGTTGTGGGCGAGCGCCGTACCCACTGCCCGCACAGCCTTCGGCCGACCGATCTCGGCGGCGATCCAGCCGTACGGTCGGACCTCGCCCCTGGGGATTTCGAGCGCCTTCTCCCAGACCGCGATCTCGAACGCGGTGTGTCCCCGCAGGTCGAGGTCAATCCTTGCCCTGCGATCGCCGGCGAGGCGAGCCGCCACCGCTCGCGCAAGCCGCTCCGGGACCCGGGCGGCCCTGCTCAATGGGCGCCCGACTGACGCCCTGAACCGTCCCTCGAAGGCGACGGGGTCGTCGCCCCGATCGACCCACGAGACCCCGCGTCCGTTCCAGGCGACACCGATCGTGCCGAGGGGCGATGCGACCTGCGCCCAGGCGTCGGCAAGCCCGACCCGGACCAGCGCGCCAATTCGGACGTGGTCCGGTGCGACGTCTCCGAGGACTGCAAGCTCGGCCTCGAGCGCGGTCTCGCGTTCGGCCAAGTCGGTTGCGGCGCTGGTCGTCGTGTTGCGGCGCTTCATGCGGTCATCTCCCTGGCGTGGTCGAATGTCATTTGTTCCTCGGAAAGGCGGAGACGGAGTCCGCGGAGGCCCCGGTGAACGTGAGCTTTGACGGTGCCCTCGGGTCGTCCGAGGGCCGTCGCG
>JBDTQY010000031.1:0-2889 GCA_039931955.1 Chloroflexota bacterium | reverse complement strand
CTGGGCTCGGCGCCGCGGCGAGTTTCGCGATCCCGATGGCTCGCTCGTGGCCGTCTCCACGGTCGACTGGGTGCTCCTCGATCAGCGGGGCAGGTTGATCCGGATACCGGAGGACTTCGGTGTCGCGTTTCCAAACCCGGAGATCGACGGCGAGATCATTCGCGTCGTGCTGCCCAGCGTCCCGGCCGATGCCGCGACAGTCAACGTACGTGTCGGGCCGCAGCACCTGGACCCGATGGGGCACGTCAACAACGCCGTCTACCTCGACTGGGTGGAGGAGGCTGTGGCCGCCGCCGGCGGGCTTGACGCCCTGGTCGCCACGCCTCGTCGGGCGAAAATCGAATACGCGGCCTCGGCAGAGCCCGGCGACGTCGCCGAGGCCAACGCCTGGCGGGACGACTCCGGATGGTGGGTGCGCCTCATCCGACCCCGCGACGACATGGTCCTGGTTCGAGGTCGACTTGAGGTGATCGCCGGAGACTGAGGCCGAGCGAGCGGGCGAGGTGGGCCGCCCGAACTGCGATGGAGCAGGCCCTAGCCGGTGTTGAGGAGTCGACTCAGGAACTGCTGGGTGCGCGGATCCCTGGGGTGATCGATGACGTCGTCCGGCGGGCCGGCCTCGACGAAGACGCCCTCTTCGATGAAGTAGACCTGGTCGGCTGCTTCTCGAGCGAAGGCCATCTCGTGGGTCACCACGATCATCGTCGCACCCTCGTGGGCGAGTTCCGACATCACCTTCAGCACCTCGCCAACCAGCGTCGGGTCGAGCGCCGAGGTGGGTTCGTCGAAGAGGAGCACCTTCGGCTCCATCGTCAGCGCCCGGGCGATGGCGACGCGCTGCTTCTGGCCCCCGGAGAGCCTGGCCGGGAACTCGTCCCGCTTGTCGCGCAGGCCCACTTTCTCGAGGTAGCGCTCGGCGGTCGCCGTCGCTTCTTCCGCTGAGACGCCCTTGACCAGGGTCGGGCCCTCGATGAGGTTCTGGAGGACCGTCATGTGCGGGAAGAGGTTGAACTCCTGGAAGACCATCTGGGCGCGCAGCCTGATCTGCCGAATCCGCTCCTGGTGGTCCCGATCCCAGGGGTGCAGGGGGTCCGCCTCGACACGGAGTCCGTCCACCTCGATCGTGCCGACCGTCGGCTCCTCCAGGAAGTTCGTGCAGCGGAGGAGCGTGCTCTTGCCGGACCCGGAGCGGCCGATCAGACAAACGGTCTCGCTGGGATAGACATCCAGGTTGCAGCCGCGCAGCACGTGGTTGGAGCCGTAGTACTTCTCCAGGCCCTCCAATCTGACGATGGGTGGCGCACCAGCCGGGGTCAGGGCGCCCGGAGCGGCGTAAACGTCGTGAGCCTGCATCCCGTTCGTCATCGCGCGCGCCTCACAGTCGCCGGTCGCTTTCGGCCATGCGCTTCTCAAGCCGATCCTGGAGGATCGAGAAGACGATCGTCAGGACCCAGTACACGAGGGCGGCCACGAGCAGCGCCTCGAGGGCCCGGAAGTTCTGCGTCCCGACGCGCTGCGCGCGCCAAAGCAGCTCCTGGACGCCGAGCAGCGAGACGAGCGCCGAGTCCTTGATCATGGCGATGAACTCGTTCCCGATTGCCGGCGTCACGATCCGGATCGCCTGCGGCAGGATGATCCTCCGCATCGTCATCCCGTCCGTCATCCCGAGTGCCGCCGCGGCCTCCAGTTGGCCACGGGGGACGGCCTCGATTCCCGCCCGGAAGACCTCGGTCATGTAGGCGCCGTAGTTGAAGGCCAGGGCGAAGATGCCGAGAGCGATGGTCGGCACACCCGCGAAGCCCTCCCAGATCTGTGGCAACGCCAGGTAGATGAACAGGATCTGGACGATGAGCGGCGTTCCGCGGACGAGTGAGACATAGAAACTCGCCAGCCCGTAGATCACGGGCCTCACGGACAGTCGACCGAGCGCCCCGAGGACCGCGAAGACGATGGCGATCACGATCGATGAAGCGGAGACGACGATCGTGATGGGGATGCCGCCGAGGATGAATTCCTGCCAGCGACCGAGGAATTCGGTGTCGATCTTGTTGGCCGAGATCAGACCGCCAACGATCAACCCGACCAGGACCAGCCAGGTCCCAAGGAATGTGGCACGGAATCGGAGCTGCTGGCGGCGCCTGCTGGCCGCCACCGCCTTGATGATCGCCGCACTCGTGGCGATTCGGACCTCAGCGACAGGTGCTTCCATCTGGCCGTGGTGACCGACTCCGCTGCCTGCGCCAGCCATATGCCGCGCTCCCCTCACCGAGCGGCGATGGGGCGCCGTCGTGGCGCCCCATCGGTGACAGTTTTGCTACCCGCCGACCTTGGTGGTCAGGTCCTCCCCGAACCACTTCTCGGACAACGTCTTGAGCGTGCCGTCCGAGCGCATGGCGTCGAGGATCTTGTTGACCTCGACGACCATCGATGCCGGATCCGCCCCGGACTTGTCGAAGGCGACGGCGAGCGGCTCGTTGAAGACCGGGTCACCCAAAGCGACGACGGGCAGTCCCGCTTCCTTCGCTCCGGCGACCGTGGTCGAGGAGCTGAGCCAGCCATCAAAGTCGTGTCGGCCGGCGCCCCACGCCTCGGCACAGTTGCGGTCGGTCGGGAGCGTCGTCCCTGTCGCCCCGGCTGGGGGCTTGGTCTGGGGATTCTCCGTCCCGAAGTCGAGCGTTCCGTTCAGCCAATCAAGGTAGGTCGTTCCCTGGCCGACGCAGATCACCTTGCCCGCGAGTCCGTCGAGGCTGGTGATCCCGGAATCTGCCGTGACGGCCATCTGGGCGGGGGTGAAGTAGTAGGGCTTGGAAAAATCGAGCACCTTCTGGCGGGCGCTCGTGATGGTCATGGATCCGACGCTGAAGTCCCAGCGCCCGCTCCACGAGCCGG
>JBDTQY010000030.1:0-3906 GCA_039931955.1 Chloroflexota bacterium | reverse complement strand
TCCTTCTCGGCGAGCCGGAAGATGTAGCGGAGCATCTCGGTCTCGGAGCGGTAGATCGAGAAGACCGGGTGGGTCAGGATCGGGTCCGTCCGGAGGTTCTCCGCGGGCAGCGATGCGGCCGCCATCTCGGCAACGGGGCGGGCTGCCGCGGCGCCAGGGGCCACGGCACCGGCGGCCGTGAGGACAGCGGCGACGTCCGATCCCGTCGTCGTCTCATCGCAGGCGAGGCCGACACCCGTGGCGTCGAGGCGGCGCAACTCGAACCCGGCACCCGCCGCGGCGGCAACCAGGGCATCCGCGCGCTCGCTCGTCCCCGTCTCGACGGCGATCGCGTCGAAGAACCGGGTGTGGCGGAGGGACAGGCCGGGCGTTTCGCCAAGGCCAAACGCCAGGGCGGCGGCCCGCGCGTGGACACGCTGCGCGATGACCCTCAGGCCCGATGGCCCGTGCCAGGCGGCGTACATGCTGGCGATGACGGCGAGCAGCACCTGGGCGGTGCAGATATTCGAGGTCGCTTTCTCGCGACGGATGTGCTGCTCTCGCGTCTGCAGGGTCAGCCGGTAGGCAGGGGCCCCATCGGCGTCGACCGACACACCGACGAGGCGCCCGGGCAGCGATCGCCGGTAGGCCGAGCGGGTCGCCATGAAGGCTGCGTGCGGACCGCCGTAGCCCATCGGGACGCCGAAGCGCTGGCTGCTGCCGACGACGACGTCGGCACCCTGCGCGCCCGGGCTCTCCAGCAGGACGGCCGCGAGTGGATCGGTCGCCACGATGACCACGAGCCTGGCCGCATGGGCGGCCTCGATGTCGTCCCGCAGTGAGCGGACCGCGCCGGACGAGCCAGGGTTCGAGAACAGGATCGCGTACGGTCGCTCCCCGTCCTTCGGTGCGGCGGCGCGCGCGAGGAGCTCCGCTGGCGGCGCAACGATGACCTGGATGTCCAGTGGCCCTGCCCTGGTGTGCAGGACGGCGATCGTCTGCGGATGCGTATCGGCGTCGACGAGGACGAGGTTCCCGTCGCCCACGGTGGACACCGCATGGGCCAGCGCCATCGCCTCGGCGGCGGCCGTGCCCTCGTCGAGCAGCGAGGCGTTCGCGATCTCCATGCCGGTCAGGTCACAGACCACTGTCTGAAAGTTGATCAGCGCTTCGAGGCGGCCCTGGGCGATTTCCGGCTGATACGGCGTATATGCCGTGTACCAGGCCGGGTTCTCCAGGATGTTCCGCTGGATGACCGGAGGCGTGAAGGTGTCGTGGTAGCCCATCCCGATCATCGTCCGCAGGGGCCGATTCCCGGCCGCCATCGCCACCAGCGTCGCCAATGCCTCGGTCTCGCTGCTGGCAGCCGGGAGATCCAGATCCTGATCTCGAAGGATGGCCGCTGGCACCGTGGACGTGATCAGTTCGTCGAGAGAAGCCTGGCCGATCGCGCGCAGCATCTCGGCCACGTCGACCTCGTCGGGTCCGATGTGGCGATCGGTGAACTCGAGCTCATCAAGGATCTCGGGCATTGGAACTCTGCACCTTTCCGGTGCCCACGCTGTCCTGGTGCCTGAGAGCGTCGTCCAGGCCGCGCCAAGCGACCGGGAGTTCCTCCGTCGGCGCGCCTCGGCGGGATCGCTCCCACCATGACGCTCTCCAGCGTCCCCATCCCTGTGCGGTCCCTGCTGCCTGAGAGGTTCCGGGCTGTTGCTCCGTCGGCGCCGCCGGTCACGTCCGACGTGGACGCGCCTGCGGTCTCTCCCGCACAGTTCGATCGGGGTCTTCTTTCGGGCATCCTACGCCCATCACGCGGTATGCGGCCGATCCGCGTACCCTTCGGCGATGACGGCGTCCCGTGTTGCAGCCTTTTTCGATGCTGACCGTACCCTGCTGGACGTGAACTCGGGCTTGTACTGGGCCCGCCACCAGCACAAGGCCGGACAAATCTCGACCATCGACCTGCTTCGCGCCGCCCTGTGGACGATTCGCTACCGCCTTGCGACGATCGATCAAGAGTCGCTGATCGGCCGTGTTGCGCGCCTCTACGCCGGGACCTCCGTTGCCCTCGCCGAGACCGAGGTGGGTCGCTGGTTCGAGGCGGAAATGGAGCGGTTCATCCGGCCGGCCGGCCAGCGACGTGTCCGCGAGCACCTCGAGGCCGGGCACATCGTGGCGATCGTCTCATCGGGCACCAGGTTCACCCTCGAACCACTTGCCGGGATCCTCGGGATTCGGCACATCGTCTGCACCGTCTTCGAGGAAGTCGACGGGCTTCTGACCGGTGCGCACGTGCGGCCGGCCTGCGCGGGCATGGGCAAGGTCACGCTTGCCGAGAGGTTCGCAGCCGAACACGACGTGAACCTCAGCGCCAGCTACTTCTACACGGACAGTCACGCTGATATCGGCCTGCTCGAGCGCGTCGGCATCCCTCGCGTCGTGACCCCGGATCTTCGTCTTCGCCGTCAGGCTCGTCGGCGCGGTTGGAGCATCGAGGATTGGGCACTCGCCTGACTCTTCGCTGACCGGCGTTCGGCCGCCCCCGGCCCGGACCGGGGGCTCAATCCGGCCCTGACTCCCGAGTCAGCCGATCCTAGAGCTCCTGGATCGTCGTGGGCGCGCCGTGGATCGCGGGGATGCTGCCCAGGCGCCCGGCCTGGTAGTCGGCGACCGCCTGCATCAACTCCTCGCGCGTGTTCATCACGAAGGGCCCCATCCACGCAACGGGCTCACCGATGGGGCGACCGCCGAGGATGAGCACGTCCAGATTCGGGCTTCGTGATTCCTGGCGGCCCACCGGGAGCGCCGAGATGGTCAATGCGTCTCCGGGCCCAAAGACGGCAAGCTGCCCAGTGCGCACTGGAACCGCCTCCGTGCCGAACGCGCGAGCCGCGCCACCCGAGTGGGCCGGGCCGGGGTCGCCCACGGACCCAAGGCCCGACATCGTGTAGACGAGGGCGTTGTAGTCCGTCCGCCATGGCAGTGTCATCCGAGCGCCCGGGCTGAGGGTGGCGTGGACGAGGGTCATCGGTGAGTAGGTCGAGCCCGGTCCGGCGACGCCTGCCACCTCGCCGGCGATGACGCGAACGAGTGCTCCCCCATCGGGCGACGTCGCCAGAGCGACTTCGCTGGCTCGAATGTCCTGGTAGCGGGGCGCAGAAAACTTCTGGGCAGCCGGCAGGTTCACCCACAGCTGGAAGCCATGAAAGAGCCCGCCACTCGCGACCAGCCACTCCGGCGGCTTTTCGATGTGGAGGATCCCCGCCCCGGCCGTCATCCACTGTGTATCACCATTCGTGATGATGCCGCCGCCGCCGTTCGAGTCGGCATGCTCAAAGACACCATCGATCATGTAGGTGACCGTCTCGAAGCCACGGTGCGGGTGCCACGGGGTGCCCTTCGGCTCACCGGGCGCGTACTCGACCTCGCCCATCTGATCCAGGTGAATGAACGGATCCAGGTCAGCCAGGTCCACGCCGGCGAATGCCCGCCGAACCGGGAACCCCTCGCCCTCGTACCCCGATGGGGCCACCGTGACGCTCACGACCGGACGTCGACGTGCCAGCAGCGGATCCGGCTCCGGGATGCGGGGCAATACGGTGATGTCGTCAACGGTGATGGCGGGCACGAGATCCAATCCTTGTGGCGCAGGAACAGTCGAGGCCGAGCCGGCTTTGACGTGGCTCCTGTGTGAAGATAGTTGCGCCGTCAACTGCTTCTGTCAAGGACAGGCCCGTCGCGGACGTTGACGTGTCAGGCTCCGAGCGGTCAGGGAGAACTCCCGACGGATCGCATCCGCGATCAGGTCAGACGACCCGATCGACTCCAGGCCCGACGGCTACGCGGACGCCGGGAGTCGATTCCACCTCGGCCCTCGGCGCGGCGGCGGGCTCAGATCCCGTTCCGCGAGTCGCATGGCGGGGCTCG
>JBDTQY010000029.1:0-4505 GCA_039931955.1 Chloroflexota bacterium | reverse complement strand
GCATGCGCTTCGCATTCGAGCGGCAGGCTTCGGTTCCATCCGTGTTCCCCACGCCGGGTCCGCTGTCCGGGTAGGCAACGCGCCCGGGCTGGGCGCGTTGCTGCGGAGGTCCGTGCCAGGGCGCAGGGCTAGGCCCAGGCCGGCGACATCAGGAGGCTCCAACCGCCCCGGCGGCCATCTCTGCCCATGGCCCCAGCAACTCCGCGCGCGCCTCGGGCTCGATCTCGTCCCACAGGATGAGGGCGACGACCGCCAGTTCCAGCGAGGCGAGGAAGCTGACCCGCTCCTCCGGAGATGAGACATTGGTCCGGATCAGAAGCGCGGTGTTGACACCGCCGAGGGCTTCCGTTGCAGATCGGACGGCGAATTCCCGGAACTCCACCAGCGCTGCGAGGATGCCCTCGCGCTGACCGCCCTGCCCGATGAGTTCCTGTACGCGGTCAAGTGCCGCAGCGCGTTCCTCAGGATCCAGGGAGGCAGCCGCAAAGGCCGGGTACATGTCGCTGTCGAGGAGCTGGAACGCGGCGGCGAAGCGATCCAACCGCTCGCGTGCGGTCGCGGGCAGCGCAGCCATCGGCCCCGGCCTGTCGGGGGTCACCCTCCGGCCGCCACGAGACTCGCTTCGAGGATCGAGAGGGCCGATTCGACCTCGTCCGCGGTTGTGACCAGGGGCGGGATGATGCGGGTCACGTTGCCGTACGAACCAGCGGACAGCACGATCAGCTTTCGCTCGAGCGCCTCGGCGATGACGCGCTTCGCCAGATCCGGATCGGGACTGCGACGGTCCACGGCCGTCGGGCGGACGAATTCCACGGCGACCATGCAGCCGAGCCCACGGACGTCGCCCATGGCCGGGTGATCGGCCTGGAGCTCGCGCAGCCCACCAACGAGCTGAGCGCCGCGAGCCCGCGCATTCGCCACGAGATCCTCGTCCTCGATGACATCGAGCGTCGCCAGGGCCGCCGCGCAGGCGACGACGTTGCCGCCGTAGGTACCGCCGTGCGCCCCAGGCGGGAAGGTCTCGAGGATCTCTCGACGGGCCAGGATCCCTGACAGCGGCAGGCCCGAGGCGATCCCCTTGGCCATCACCAGGATGTCCGGTTCCACGTCCCAGTGCTGGACGGCGAACAGCTCGCCGGTCCGCCCGAACCCTGTCTGGACCTCATCGGCGATGAGCAGGATCCCGTGCTGCCGCGTGATCTCGCGCAGACGTGGCAGGAACGTCGGGGCGGGCACCACGTAGCCCCCCTCGCCGAGGACCGGTTCGACGATGATTGCCGCCACCCTACTCGGGTAGATCACCTGGTGGAAGAGGAGATCGAGCTCCGCCTCCCAGTCGCAGGTGCAGTTCGCATCCGGCGCGTGGGAACCGCCCGCTGCCCGGTAGCAGTAGGGAAACTTCGTGTGGTAGACGCTTCCCGGCAATGGCTCGAACGCCGCCCGGTAGACGTCCTTGGCCGTCGTCAGGGCCATGGTCTGGGCAGTTCTGCCGTGGAATCCGCCCCGGAAGCTGATGATCACCGGCCGTCCAGTCGCAACCCGGGCCAGTTTGACCGCGGCCTCGACCGCCTCGGCGCCTGAATTGGACAGGAAGGCACCCCAGGGTCCGCCAGACATTAGCGTCGACAGCCGCTCGTAGAGTCGCAGGCCGGCCTCGTGGTAGACGATGTTCTGCTGGCCGTGGAGCAGCCGGGCTGCCTGCGCCTGGACGGCTGCCACGACCCGAGGGTGCGCGTGGCCGGTGTTCGTGACGCCGATCCCGGACGAGTAGTCGAGGTATCGCTCGCCATCCGGCGTGATCAGCCAGGACCCTGTTCCGCGGTCGACCTCGATGTTCGTGATCCGCCCCCAGACGGGAGGAACAAAGGAGTGGTCGGGGAATGGCGGGCGTGGATCACCTGCGCTGCGAGCGGTCATCGGCGGCTCTCCTGGTCGGTGTACTGCTGCTTGAGTGGCGCCGGTGCGGTGGCCTCGCGTCGTTGGGGCCGCGTCAGCGGGGTGACCGGCCGGTCCGAAGCGTTGACGACGCCACCGCCAGAACGGCCACCAGGAAGATGATCGATCCGATCACGTTGATCTGCGGCGGGAGTGCGTTCCGGATGACCCCGTAGACCCAGATCGGGAAGGTGTTCTGAGTCCCGGAGACGAAGCTGGTGATGATGAAGTCATCGATGGACAGCGAGAACGCCAGCAGAGCGGCGGCCATGACGCCAGGGAAGATGAGCGGGAAGGTGACCTTCCAGAACGTCGTCCACTCGTTGGCCCCGAGGTCCATGGCGGCCTCCTCCAGGCGCCGATCAAAGCCAGCCAGCCGAGCCTTGACCGTGACAACAACGTAGCTGATGTTGAACATGATGTGGGCAATGAGGATCGTCGTGAGTCCGAACGGGTAGAGCGTCGGCACCGGGCTTCCCCGGAGCGGCGGGAGTGCCGTCGCGACGAACAAGATCCCGAGGCTCGACCCCATCACGAGTTCTGGCGTGGCCATCGGCAGAAAGATCAAGCTGTTGATGGCGCCTCGTCCTCGGAAGGCATACCGAGTGAGTGCCAGCCCGATCAGCGTCCCGAGCAGCGTCGCCGCGATCGTGGACATGACAGCGATCCAAAGGCTCGCATAGAGCGACTCGCTGAGGCCTGGCCAATCGAGCGGATGCAGCCATGCCTCGATCGAGAATGCATGCCATTGATAGTTGAAGCGGCCGTCGCCGAGGGTCTGATCCACGCGATTGAAACTGAAAATGAACATCACGACGATCGGGATCAGGAGATAGCCGATCGCCAGCATGGTGAAGACGGGAAGGGCGCGACCTTCGATCGCGCGAAGGATCCGCGTGCCGGTGGATGGAGCGGAGGTGGAGGCCGCCATCAGCCGGTCAACTGCTCGGTACCCAGCAGTCGGGCGTAGACGAGAACCGCGATGAGGATGCCCAGCATGAGGACGAACGACAACGCCGCCGCGGTCGGGTAGTCGTTCTGGATCAGGAACCGATTCTGGATGACGTTGCCGATCATCGTCGTATTGGGATTGCCGAGGAGCTGGGCATTGACGAAATCACCCATTGCCGGAATGAACGTCAAGAGCGTGCCCGCGAACACGCCTGGCAGTGCCAGCGGCAGCGTCACCCGCCGGAATCCCTGCCAGCGCGAGGCATACAGGTCGTAGGCGGCCTCGATCAGCCTTCCGTCGATCTTCTCGAGTGCGACGTAGAGCGGCAGGATCATGAACGGCAGGAAGTTGTAGGTCAGGCCCGCGATGACCGCGATCGGCGTCGCCGTGAGGCTCGCGTCGGCAGGCAGCACGTTGAAGACATGCTTGAGGGTACCGAGCAGTGGCCCCTCGTCGCCGAGCAGGATCTTCCAGCTGATCGTCCGGATCAGGAAGCTCGTGAAGAACGGGGCGATGACCAGGAACAGGATGAGGTTCTTGAACCGTCCACCGCGGAACGCGATCGTGTAGGCCACCGGAAACCCGATCAGCAGCGTCAGGACCGTGGCGATCCCCCCGAACAGCAGCGACCTCCCGAACTGCTCGCCGTATCGACTGAGACCGTCGGTGTATGCGTCGAGGCCACCGGTCAGGACGAACCCCTTATCGAGGGAGCCAGTCGAAATCGAGAAGATGAACATCTGGCCGACCGGCGCAACGTAGAAGACCAGCAGCCACAGGATGCCAGGCGTGAGCAGGATGTATGGGGTTGCCGAGCCGATCCGGGATCGCCACGTCCTGGAATTCCGTTTGGGCGTACTCATGGGGTCCTCACCAGAGACGACTGTCGCCCTCGCCCGGTCGGGATCGGGTCTAGACGCCCGAAAGGTCGGCGTAGAGGTCGTTCAGCTTCGCTTCGAGTTCGTCTGACAGGAACTGGAAGTTGTGCTGCTTGGCAACGATGTCGTCGGTCGGGAAGAGGAGGGGATTGGACTCGGCTCCAGGATCGAGCGCCTTGATCTCGTCCGCGGCACCCTTGACCGGCGACACGTAGTAGATCCAGTCGGCCACCTGGGCCGCAATCGGCGGGTCATACACGAAATCCATCATGAGTTCAGCGGTGTAGACGTTTGTGGCGCCCTTCGGGATGAGCATATTGTCGGTCCAGACTATGGTGCCCTCCTCCGGGAAGACGAACACGTCCGTGTCGCTGCCCGAGGACGCCAGATCGCCAGACCAGACCATCGCGGCCCAGACGTTCTGCTGGCCGAACGCCTGGAGGTACTCGTTGCCGAGGTAGCGGAGGTCGCTGCCGAGGGTCTTGATGTCGTCGTGAACCGCCTGGAGGTTGGCCGTGGTGACGGTGGCCGGGTTCGGATCGATCCCAAGCTTCAAGAGTCCAAGGCCGAAGGTATCGCGGGACTCGGCGAGGAACGTGAGGTGCGCTGCCGGGACCTTCCAGAGGTCGGCGATCTTCGTCGGTGCGTCGAGATTCGCTGCGGCGTACGCGTCGGTGTTGTAGCCGATCCCGGTCATGCCAGACTGCCAGGGATAGTGGTAGTCGTTTCCCGGATCCCAG
>JBDTQY010000028.1:0-4479 GCA_039931955.1 Chloroflexota bacterium | reverse complement strand
CCAGGGTTTTGATGGCGCCGGAGGCGAACACGGTCGCCTCCTGGCCTGCGAGCGCCTGGAACTTGTTCGGGGCCGTCACAAACGGCAGGCCCGTCAGATCGGCGATCCGGGCCGCCACCCGCTCGGCGAACTCCGGGTGGGCGTTGAGGCCGGTGCCCACGGCGGTTCCGCCAAGCGCGATCTCGTAGAGGCCGGGCAGGGCCGCTTCGATCCGCCCGATCCCGCCGTCCAGCTGGGCCACATAGCCGCTGAATTCCTGGCCGAGGGTCAGGGGCACCGCGTCCTGGAGATGCGTCCGGCCGATCTTGACGATGTGCTCGAACGCGACCGCCTTCTCATCGAGAGCGTCGCGCAGCGCCCGGACGCTCGGGGCCAGGCCCTCTACGAGGGCCATGGCGGCGGCCATGTGGAGCGCCGTGGGAAAGGTGTCGTTGCTGGACTGGCTGCGGTTGACGTCGTCGTTCGGATGAACGGGCCGCTTGCCGCCGCGCTTCCCGGTTGCCAACTCGTTGGCGCGGCTGGCGATGACCTCGTTGACGTTCATGTTCGACTGGGTACCGGAACCCGTCTGCCAGACGCGAAGTGGAAATTCGGCCGCCAGCGCGCCAGCCGCAACTTCGTCAGCCGCCTGGACGATCAGGTCCCGCTTGTCCGGGGCTAGGAGTCCCAGGTCGCTGTTCACCCCCGCGGCGGCGCGCTTCAGGATCCCGAACGCTCGAATGACACCGACGGGCATCGTGTCGTGGCTGATGGCGAAGTGATGGAGACTGCGCTGCGTCTGCGCCCCCCAATGGTGATCCGCGGGGACCTCGATGGCGCCCATTGAGTCGGACTCGGTCCTGGTCGCTCCGGCTTTGGTGCCCGCGTCGATGTCAGTCACACGTGGAGTATGCCGTGCGTGACGCCGAGCCGCGACCCGCGGCACGAGGTGGTGGCGAACACGGGCGTCCTGGACCCCGGCGTTCCCCGCGTTGAGCGGGTCAGACCACGTGTGACTCGCCGATCAGCTCGCCCCGGGCAAAGCGCTCGAGGCACAGTTCGCTGACATCGACGGTCGTCGGCAGTCCCGTGATCAACTCGGCGGTGACTTTGCCGACGATCGGGGCGTGCTGGAAGCCGTGACCCGAGAAGCCGGTGGCGAGATAGCAGCCGGCCAATCCGTCCACCGGCCCGAGGATCGCGTGACGGTCCGGGGTCATCTCGTACAGGCCGGCCCACTTTGCCGTCAGGCTCGCGTCGGCGATCCCTGGCAGCGCGCTCACGGCCAGTGGCAGGAGTTCGTCGGCGATCCATCGCTCGTCCACGTTCGTGTCCAGCGTCACGTCCTCCCGCGTCGGTGAGGCGCCCATCAGCACCCCGGTGCCCTCGCGATGGAAGTAGAACATCGACGATGTGTCGATCACGAGGGTCCGCCGCTCGGGTCGCCCCGGAAAGTCGCCCGTCACCACCACGTGCCGGCGGTGCGGGACGATCGGCAGGTCCAGGCCGCAGGTAGCGACCAGCCTCGGCGCCCAGACACCGGCGGCCACGACGACGACCGGCGCGTCGATGACACCTCCCGAGCCCTCGAACCCGGCGGTCTCGACGCCCATCACGGCACTTCCATCGCGGGTCGTGCGGATCCCAGTCGCCTCGGTGCCGAGGCGAATCTCCGCGCCTGCCCGCCGCGCCAGGGTTGCATAGCCGTTCGTGAGGCCGGAGGGGTCGGCAAGCCCGTCATCCGGCCCGAATGTGGCGCCCACCAGTCCGTCAACGACCAACCCGGGGATGAGTTCGGCGACGGCCCGTTGGTCAAGCTCCTCGATCCGAGCCCCCAGCGACCGCTGCATCGCGGCGGCCTGCTGATAGCCGCCCCAACGTGCCGCGTCGCGGACCAGGAAGAGGTAGCCGTCCACGTGGAGATCGAGCGGCAGGCCGTGCTCGGCCGTGAAGTTGCGGATCATCCGCGAACTTGCCAGCGAGAGCCGGACGTTGATCTCACTGGAGAATTGGTGCCGGAATCCCCCCGCACAGCGCCCCGTGGAGCCGAGCCCGAGACCATGCTCTCGTTCGAGCAGGACGACGCGGCCGGCACCGGCGGCGGCAAGGTGATAGGCGATGCTGGCGCCCATCACACCACCGCCCACGACGACGACGTCGGCCGTCTTGGTCATTGGCGGGCGGTTCCGAGCGTCTTCATAACGGACATCGTGCCCGATTCCGGATCAGTTGGTCAGCCGCCGAGACCCGCCCGCGTGAAGGCCGTGTACGACGGCTCGATCGGTTGGATCAGGCCTCCGGCCTCGGAACCGCCGGGCCGGTCGACGCCGGAGGCGGCGCCATCGCCCGAGCGGCCGCGCTCCAGCCCGAACCACTTGGCATCGGGCGTCTTGACGCCGTTGCCGGTGATCAGGGCGACCACCTCGTCGTCCGGTCGAATCACGCCGCTGCGGATGGCCTGCTCCAGGCCAGCCACGGTGACGCCCCCCGCGGTCTCGGCGAAGACGCCCTCGGTGCGGCCGAGACGTCGGATCGATTCGGCGGTGGCAGTGTCCGGAACCGACTCGATCGACCCACCCGATCGGCGGGCCAGCGCCACCGCATACCGGCCATCCGCCGGGGAGCCGATGGCGAGCGAGCGAACGATCGTGTCCGGGTTCCTGACCGGGTGGATGTCGTCGCCACCGGATGCAAATCCCTGGGCAACCGGTGAGCAGCCATCCGGCTGGGAGCCCACGAACCGGACCGGCTTGTCTTCGACCAGACCGGCTGCGACCAGCTCCTCGAACCCCTTGGCGACCTTCGTGTACAGGCTGCCCGAAGCAATCGGCGCCACGATCACATCCGGGAGACGCCAGCCCAGCTGCTCGGCGATCTCGAACGCGATCGTCTTGCTGCCCTCGGCGTAGAACGGCCGGAGGTTGACGTTGACGAACGCCCAGCCCTCCTCGTCCGCGATTTCGAGGCTGAGACGGTTGATGTCGTCGTAGGTGCCTTCAACCGGCACGACCGTCGCGCCATAACTGAGGGCGTGGTCGATCTTGGCCGGCTCGAGGTTCGCCGGCACGAAGACCACGGCTCGCAGACCGAGTGCCGCAGCCGCGGCGGCCGTTGCGCCCGCGAGGTTGCCGGTAGATGCGCAGGCGAGGGTGTCGAAGCCGAAGGTCACCGCTCGTGCTGCGGCGACGGCGACAACGCGGTCCTTGAACGACAGCGTCGGGTTGCGCGTGTCGTCTTTCAGATGCAGACGTCCCGCCAACAGGCCGATCTCCGCGGCAAGCCGATCTGCCCGGATCAGGGGCGTCGAGCCGACTGCCAGGCCCCGCGCAGGCGCCTCGTCCACCGGCAGGAGCTCAAGGTATCGCCAGATTCCCGGACCTCGCGCCTCGATCCTGGCGCGGCTGACCTGGGCACGAACCGCTTCCCGGTCGTAGACGACCTCGAGGCCACCGAAGCAGGCCGGGCAGACGAAGCTCGGACCGATGACTTCGGGTCGCCCGCAGTTCTTGCATCGCAGGCCGACGACACGTGCTCGGGTCGAAGGATCGGAGGCGGGTGCCGGTGCCTCCTCGCCTGCCCTTCCCTCTGTACCGCCACCCGCGCCGGCCGCGCCGTCGCCCGCATCGACAGGCATGGACATCTCCGACCACGCGCGATGGCGGGAGTCGGTGGTGCTCGTGTCGGTCGTCATGACGGGCTCCTGGTCGGTGGGACGCGACCACAGGTCGCGTGAGCGGTTGGGCTGCCTGACCGAGAAGTGGCCGGAGAAACAGGAAACCCTTCCGGCGGGAAGGGTCAATGAGTGATCCCTATCTCGCAGGTGGTTGTCCTGCCCGGAATTGGCACCTTGTCCGCGTCACCGCTGACAGGTTGTCGTGGCTTCAAAGGGCCGGTCCCTCCACCACTCTGGATAGGCTATTCAGTTGTGTGCCCGATGGTAGCGGGCGAGCGGATCTCGCGTCAATTCAGCAGGCGTTACGCGAACCGCATAGCCTTTGAGCCATGCGCAAGATCTTGCTCTGGATGGCCCGCAATCCGTGGCTACGGGAGCGCCTTCCCAAGCTCTGGTTCGCAAAGCGCGCCGTTCGCCGGTTCATGCCCGGCGAGGACGCCGAGAGTGCCTTGACGGCCGGGGCCCAGTTCCAGATCGAGGGCATCGGAACCCTCTACACCCGCCTCGGCGAGAACCTGACCAAATTTGAAGAGGCCGACGAGGTCACTGCGCACTACCTCGACGTCATGGACCAGCTCCGGACGCGGCGCCTGGACGGCGAAGTGAGTCTGAAGCTGACGCAGATCGGGTTCGACCTGGATGTGGAGCGCACCTTCGAACATGCGGCGGCGCTCGCCGCCCGGGCCGCCGCCGATGGCAAGACCCTCTGGCTTGATATGGAAGGGAGCGCCTACGCGGAGGGCACGATCGCGTTCTACGAACGGCTCAAGGCCACGCATCCGAACGTCGGGATCTGCCTCCAGGCCTACCTCAAGCGCACCGCCGCG
>JBDTQY010000027.1:0-3313 GCA_039931955.1 Chloroflexota bacterium | reverse complement strand
CGGCGACCGTATCCGGGTCGGTCTCGCGGAATTCGCCGCGGGCGATGCCTTCGGTCACGAGCGCCGCCAGTTCCTCCCGGTAGCTCTCGAAGTACCGCCGAAGCACAACCCGCACGGTTCGATGACGTGTGGCCCGGGCGTAGACCTCGATCACGATCGGTCCAAGGGGCGCCATCCGCTCGAGTTCCTTCGTATAGTCGCGCACGAACCGATCGAGACGCTCCGGGACGGGTCCCGTGCTCGAGCGAACCGCCTGCAGGCGGCGCATTTCGAGCTCGATCATCCGGATGACCAGCGCGTCGATCAGCTGGTCCTTGCCCTTGAAATACAGGTACAGGGCCCCTTTGCTGAGGCCCGATTCGCTGGCCACGTCGTCCATGCGGGCCGGTCCAAAGCCGAGCTTCGCAAAGACACGCGATGCCGCATCAAGAATTTGCCCGTCTCGGTCCTTCGCGATCCGTGGCGTCATGATCTCCCCAACTGACTGACCAGTCAGTCATATCCTGAGACGCGGCCTGATCTCTGTCAAGCGCGTCTCGGAAGCAAGGCCTCGCGATGTGCCAGAACCGGTGCCCTCGCGGTGAGCGGACGCAGAGGGGCCGGCGCCTTTCGGCGCCGGCCCTTCCGACAACGGAGTTCGATTCGACGACTAGTTGCCGCCCTCGGTGACCTCCACGGTTCCCTTCGTGAATCCGGCGCCCTTGGTGTCACCGGTGATGCCCTCAAGGGCTTTCGTGGCGAGGTCGTTGCGGTACGCCCCATCAGCAGGGGCCGCCTTGAGAACCGGACCGACAGCGATGCCGATCGTCTGATCCCAGAGGGCCTTGTCCGTGATCCCGATGCCGTTCGGCGATGGCCAGATCAGCGGGTTGACCTCGTTCATCTGCCACGCCTGGTGGCCCTTGCCGAGGGTGCTTCCAGCCGCGAGGACGTAGTCCACGCACTTGGCCGCGTTGTCCCGGCAGAAGATCCAGCCCTTGAAGGTCGCGCGAAGGAAGCGGACAGCGACGTCCTCGTTGCCGGCCTGGGCCAGCCACGCCTTGCGCGAGAACACCGCGTCCTGAAGCATGGCGGTGCCTTCGGCGTTCCAGTCGATGACATTGAGATCGTCGGCGGAGTAGAGGTTGCCGGTCGCCGGGTTCTTGGCCTCGAGGACCTGCGCGTACTCGTTGTACGTCATGGCCTCGGCGACGTCGATCTCCCGGGAGAGCAGCGCAGCCATGTTGAAGTCCTGGATGACGCGCTTGTAGTCCACGTCAACGGTGAGACCGTGCTTGGCGGCTCCGGCTGTGACTTCGTATTCGTTGCCGAAGTCCCAGACGCCGATCTTCTTGCCCTTGAACTGGTCCACAGACGTGATGTTGTTGTCCTTCCAGGACACGGATCGTGTTCCGGAGCGCTGGTAGATCTGGGCGATGCTGACCAGGTCGCAGTTGTCGCTTTCGACCGCGACGAGGGCCTTCGGAACCCAGCCCAGGGTGAACTCGGGTCCGTCGGTTGCGCATCCGACGGTGATATTGGCCACGTTCGGCCCACCGGCCAGCAGCGTCACGTCGAGATTCTCGGCCGCGTAGTAGCCCTCCTCGAGGGCTGCGATCTCGCCCGCGAACTGCGCCTGCGGGACCCACTGCAACTGGACGCTGACCTTGGTTTTGGGCCCGGGAGTGGCGCTGCCACCGGCGTTGCATGCCGTGGCCACGATGACCGTCGCGGCGAGCAAGGCGAAGAGCGTTCGCGAAACCTTCATGAGTCCCTCTCCTGAGTTCGGGGCACACGGGCGGCGCCCGGTCCTCCACGTCGGCTGCAAGTCTATCCGTCTGTCGCTCGCTGCGATGCATGCCACGGGATCACCACGCGCTCTATGGCGAGCACCACCAGGTAGAGCGCCACTCCCGCGACCGACGCGACCGTGATGGCCGCCCATGTGATGTCGAATCGCAGCCGACTGGAGCTCTGGACGATCACTCGCCCGAGCACGTCGGTCGAGCCGCCGAAATACTCGGCGACGATCGCTCCGATGAACGAGAGGGTCGTCGAGACCTTCAGGCCGGTGAAGAAGAATGGGAGGGCGTTGGGGATCCTTAGCTTTCGCAGGATCTGCCACTCCGATGCCGCCGAGGCGTGCATCAGCTCGATCGCCGATCCGCTCACCTCCGTCAGGCCGCGGGCAACGTTGACCAGCATGGGGAAGAAGACCAGGAGGATGACGATCGCCATCTTCGCGAACGGGTTCAGGATGCCGAACCAGATGGACATGATCGGTGCGGCGGCGATGATCGGAATGGCACTGGCGCCGATGGCAATCGGGATCACTGCCTCGCGAACGCGGGCCCACCTGGTGACGGCAAACGCAGTGGCGACCCCGGCACTGACGCCAATGACGAGCCCGCCGAGTGCCTCGTACAGGGTGTTGCCGGCCGCCTCCTGGAGGATTGGCCATTCCGAGCGCAGGGCGGCGGCGATGGCCGATGGCCTCGGCAGGATGAACGACTTGAGGTTGAGCGTGGAAACGACAACCTCCCAGAGCACGATCACCGCGACGAACACGACCAGCGCCGGAAACTGATAGCGCAGCCGACGGCCAAGGTGCGCCAGGCGAGGCCTGCCGGTGAGGTGGGCCGCAGTCATCCCACGGACCCTTCGGCCATCGTCCGCCCGACCGAAGCGACGCGCGCTTCTGCCGTAGGCCCGCTCGCGTCGGAATCGTTCACGCCCTCACGCTTTCCTCGAAGCGTCTCGCGAACCTCGGTGATGAGCGCGAAATATCTTTCCGACTCTCGGGTGTCGTCGTTCCGGGGCCTGGGGAGATCGATGTCGATCACGCGGACGATCCGACCGGGGCGGGACGACATCACGGCCACGCGCGAGGACAGGAAGACGGCCTCCGGGATCGAGTGCGTGACGAACACGATGGTCGTCCCGGTCCGCTCCCAGATCCGCTGGACCTCGGAGTTCATGCGCTCCCGCGTCATCTCGTCCAGCGCCCCGAATGGCTCGTCCATGAGGAGGATGGAGGGCTCAAGGGCCAGGGCGCGAGCGATCGACACGCGCTGCTGCATGCCACCGGACAGCTGGTATGGGTAGTGGTTCGCAAAGTCGCGCAGCTCGACGAGATCCAGCATCTCCGGCACGCGCTCGTTGCGGTCTGCCTTCGACATGCCCTTGACCTCGAGGGGCAGGGCCACGTTGGCATGGACGGTCCGCCAGTCGAAGAGCACCGGCGCCTGGAAGACCATCCCATAGTCCCGGTCTCGTCGCGCTTGCTCGGCCGGCTTGCCGTTGACGGTGACCACGCCGGCCGTCGGCGTCGTCA
>JBDTQY010000026.1:0-4556 GCA_039931955.1 Chloroflexota bacterium | reverse complement strand
ACTCGACGCCGACGACGACGAGGAAGCCGTCGAGTCGCTCGAGGGCCAGCCCGCGGTCGAGGGTGACGACGAGCCGCGCCGCCGCCGCCGCCGCCGGGGCGGTCGTGGTCGTGGTCGAGGCCGAGGTCATGAAGACGGCGCACTCAACGAGGACGGCACGCCCGTTGAAGTCGATGCCGATCTCGATGACGACGAAGTCGAGGTACTTCCCGCAGCGGCCGGGCCCGCCAAGCGATCGACGCATGTCTTCGGGTCCGTCTGGGACTCGCAGATCGGTATCCCTGCTCCCGCAGACGGATCCCGGACCCCTATCGACGAAGAGGACCTGGATGAGCCACCCATCCCCGAGTACCTGATCGCCGAACGCCGCCAGCGCGACAGTGCGCGAAGCGGAACCAGTCGCGGAGCAGGCGGTCGCGGTGGCGTCCGTGCCGGCTACGCGGCGGCGGTCGATCGAGAGCGTTACGGCACCGGCCGCTCCGGCGGCAGCTCCGGCGGCAGTGGCCGCTCCGGCGCCAGTTCCGGTGGCGGCCGCTCCGGCGGTTCCGGTCGCTATGGCGAGCCCAGCCGTGGAGGGTCACGCGAGCCCGAGCGATTCCGCAGCGACCGGGCGGAGGTTCGACCTCCGGCCCGGATCGGAAACCCGGATGAGCCGTGGAGCGAGGTGCCGCCCGAACTCGAGGCCATGCTCCGAGCTCAACTCGGCTCTCGACCGGCCGCCAGGCCGTCTGCACCCGCCGCGGTCATTGCTTCTGAGTCCGAGTCCCCGGGCGTCGGGGAGGCAGTGACAAAGCCAGCACCCCGGCGGCGAACAACGCGCGCGGCCGCCGCCGCAGCGACGTCCGCTCCGGAGTCGGCCGCAGACACGGCAGCCGAGGTAACGGCAACCAAGCCGGCGCCCAAGCGTCGCGCTCCGCGCAAGGCCGCCGAAGCGGCCGTCCCTGCAGGCGCAGACGATGCTCCGGAAGCCAAGGCGGCGCCCAAGCGTCGTGCCCCGCGCAAGGCGGCTGCCGAAGCAGCCACCACCGCGGCTCCGGAGGCCGCCGGTTCGCCCGAACCGGTGGGCGAGAAGGCAGCCGCGAAGGCGACGCCAAAGCGTCGGACCAGGAAGGCGGCAGAGCCCGCCAGCTAGGTTCTCCGGGCTGAGCGGGATGGACGGCATGCGAACTCGCGGCCAACCCGTGGCCGTGGCGGCCGTGCGAGCGATGCTCGCGTCCGGCCTCCCGCACGCCATCCTTCTGGTTGGCCCGGGCGGTGTCGGCAAGACCACGCTCGCGGTGGATATCGCCGCGGCCCTCGTGTGCACGGCAGAACCGACGTCGGATCGGCCATGTGGTACCTGTCGCGGGTGTCGCATGGTTGAGCATGGAAACCACCCGGATCTTCATCGGCTTGCCCCCGTCGGCGCGGGCGGCTTGATCCCGATCGGCGGCCGCGATGCACGTGGCGTCCGCGACCTTGTCGGCGAGCTGGCCTACCTCCCCGTGGAGGGAGGTGCCAGGGTGGCCATCGTCGAGGCAGCGCAGCGGATGACCGAAGACGCCCAGACAGCGCTTCTCAAGACGCTCGAGGAGCCCCCAGCCAGGACGACCATCATCCTCTGCGCGGACGACGAGGAGCGTCTGCTGCCGACCATCCGATCCCGATGTGCCCGGATTCGTCTCGGGCCCATGGGGGTGCGGGACGTGGAGGAGGTGCTCGCAGAGCAGGGCGTTGCTGATGCGCCTACCGCTGCCCGGCTGGCCCGGTTCACGGAGGGGCGTCCCGGGCATGCGATCGCCTACGCGCGAGCGCCCGGCGCCGTCGTCCTGCGCGGGGAGATTGCCCGGACCTTGGTGGACCTTCTCGGCGCCGGGCTGACCGCCCGGATGGGCGGGATCCGCGATCTTGCCGGCCGTTCAGCAGAGCTGGTTCACGCCCTGGACGCCGGCGCTGCGGAGGCAGGAGAGCCCGCCTCTCGACGTACGGCCTCCGGGGGACGTGGCCGCGGACGCGCGGCCCGGGCCATGGAGGTTGCATCGGCCGAAACAGCCGCGACCCTGGATCGTGGCGAGGGTCCCTCGGAATCCGAGCCAGCCCCAGAGGAGAAGGGCGTACGTGTCCCGGCCGCCGAGCGCCGCCGTGGAGCGCTCGTCCTTCTGGAGATCTGGCGGTCCGTGGTGCGCGACCTCGGCCTCGTGGTGGTCGGGAACCAGGGCGCGGTGCGCGACGTGGACCTGGCCGAGGAACTCGTAGGTCCGGCCGGCCGGCTTGACGCCTTTGCGATCGGAGCGATCCTCCGCGAGCTCGACGTTGCCGCCGAGCGACTCGAGGGCAATGTCAGCCCGGAGTTGGTCCTGGATGTCCTCGCCGTTCGATGGGCGCCGTCGGCGGGCCGATGATCACGATCCGCCTGGAGGCGACGGTGCATGGCGTTGTCACGGGCGTGGGCTTCCGCGTTTTCGCATTCGATGCAGCCAGGGCCCTGGGCCTCACGGGCTGGGTCGCGAATGATCGAACTGGAACGGTGCGCTGTGTTGCCGAAGGGGAGCGATCCGACCTCGATGCTCTGGTGAGAATGCTGGAGCGCGGACCTGCCGGCTCAATCGTGGACCGGGTTTCGGCCGTCTTCATGCCTTCGACGGGCTCATTTCGCGGATTCGAGATCAGGTCGAGCTGGCACGGAGGCGACTGACCCGCGATCGCAAGGCCGCCGAATGCCGAGGCTCAACTGGGACGAGAGGACTATTCCCTTATGGGAGCGTGGGCCGGATGCTCACTCTGTGGAAGACACCACCATTGCTCACATGCTGCCCGAGCTCTATCTGGCCGTCCTCCAGCGGGCCACTGCACTCGAGGCTGTCGGTCAACGTGCTGAGGCGCTCCTCATTCGTCGCGCCGCGGTGGCCGCCTACTCGCGCGCCTTCGACCTGAGGGCAACCCACCAACTCGAGGCGCTCCGGGACCGAGCGGAGCGTGTCCTCGACGGATTGGATCGTCCGCGCACCAAGGACCCCGAAACCACTGCACTCGGCTGGTCGCGGTCAGCCTGACCTCAGACCCGCTCACCCGGGTAGGCTTTGGGTGTGCTCACCATCCCTGCGCTGTTCGAACGCGTCGTTGGCGCCATGGCCGATCTCGTCATCCTCGCCGAAGCTGTTGACGACGAGTGGACGTACATCCGCGATCTCGAAACGGTCTGGGTGGCGCGATTGCGAGCCGTAGCCGCGGAGCGCCGCGCCGAGTCGCCCGATGCCACCCTCGAGCCGGCGATCGACCAGCTCATCGCCGAGGTCGGCCTGATCTCGGACCCGCACCGCGCGATTGACTGGTTGTCCACGCTGCCCCAGGCGACCCTCGTGGCAGTCGGCGAGGTGGCGTGGTGAGGTTCCAGGATGCGGCACGCGATGCTCGGACCGTCGTCTACGCTGGGATCCAGGCGGACCCCCTGGTGGACCGAATGGCAGCCCTGCTCGCGGACGCCACTCCCTCGCAGCGCGTTCTGGCCCGGGCCGTGATGAACGGCCAGACCAGTGACGCCGGTCCATGGCGGGTGGCGTTTCCGACGCTGTTCCGCGGGGATGCCGGGAACGATGGCTCTTACGTTGAGCGTTCAGAGGCCATTCTCGAGGCCTCGCTTGCCGTGGCCAACCGCGGCGAGCAGGTTCGCAGCCAGTTCCGCGGCGCCATCGTGGAGGCCGTGACCGGGCGACTGCTCGAGCGTCGGGTTTCGGGTGAGGGTCTCCGTCGCGAGCGTCGGATTCTGTTTGACGGCGTGCCCGCCGAGATCCATCCCTACGACGTGACTGTGGAAACACCCGGCGCTGCCGAGGCGTACGACTGCAAGTGGGGCGCGCGAGGCATCTCGGCCGACGTACTTCACCAGCTCGACGATGCCCGGACGCATGCCGCCGACGAGGGCGAGCGACTGCTTCCGGTGCTCGTGATCTTCGACGCCCGCCGGAGTTGCGAGGTGCGGCTCGCCCGACAGACCGCGCCGCGGTCCGGGACGCGACTCGTCTCGATCGAGACGCTGGATCGCCTGGCGGGCCGACGATCGGAATCCACCGCATGAGCAGACGGACCGGCAATCGCGGGCTTTCCGCAGGTGCGGGCAAGGGCAGCGAATTGCCCGCTGGCGAGCCTGGATTCTCTGCCGGCGCGGGCAAGGGCAGCGAATTGCCCGCTGGCGAGCCTGGATTCTCTGCCGGCGCGGGCAAGGGCAGCGAGCCATCCGCTGGCGCTCCCGATCCCGGACTTTCGGGCCGGGCGGACCGTCCCGTCGTGGGCATCGACAACGGCTACATGGCCGGCTATCGGGCCCGCTTTGACGAGGCTGGCACCGATGGGCGTGTCCGTACCGGGTCGCTCCTGCGGTACGCGCAGGATATTGCCTGGCGACACTCCGAGGAGCTTGGGTTCGATCGGGACTGGTACACGGAGCAGAGCCGCTGGTGGGTGGTCCGCTCGGCGGAGCTCGAGGTTCGCACCCCGGTCCCGATGGGTCGGATCCTGCGCCTCGCCACCGCGGTGATCGGCCATCGACGGATCTGGGCTCACCGCCTACGACCCGAACC
>JBDTQY010000025.1:0-3104 GCA_039931955.1 Chloroflexota bacterium | reverse complement strand
GGCCTGGGTGGCGGCCTCGTCGTCAGGACGCCAGGCGCGGGTGGAATCGTCGTCGGGGCCACCCCGAGCTCACGTTCGATGGCCGCGATGTCCGCGTCGAACGGTCCGCCGTCGATCCCGTCGAGGCCGTGGTCGCGTGTCCACTCGGTCCGGACCTCGTCGGGCGCGGCGATGCTGGTCATCCAGTTGACAAGCGTTCCGCCGCCCACCCCGGACCCGGACAGCATCGTGATCGCCCCGTCCCACGTGGCCAGGAGCCCGTAGTTGAGATAGAGCTGCGCGAAGGCGTCGAGCTCGTTGCCGGGCATCGTGCCCTCATCCACGAACGGCCCCGCCTCCAGCACCACCACGGACCGACCGGCTGCCGCCAGGGCGGCGGCCGCGACCCCGCCACCTGCCCCGGACCCGACGACCACGACGTCCGCTTCCAGCTCGATCGGGTCATCACCCGAACCCACCTCGAATGGGAGCCGGGTCGGGATGATGCCGGTGGGTGCTGTCGCCACCGGCCGCGGGTCGGTCTGATACCCGAGCCGCACGAGCAGCGGGTTCGGACCGTCCAGACCGGGATCCGCGTAGGCGAGGAAGGTCAGAAGCTTCCGGAAGGCCCCGAACGCCGAACGGCGAAGGCCTACCCGCGACGCCGCCCAGCCCAACAGGTAGCGCTCACGTACAGCGGGCGACATGTCCCGGAACGCGCGAGCGCCGCCGCCCAGCGCGAGATTGACGAGCGGCCGTTCGATGAGCCTGAGGACCATCCGGATCTGGGCGACCTGCTCCCGATCGGCGGCGCGCAGGAATGCCTCTGCCGCAAGCCCGGCTCGTCTGACGGCGTCACCGCGGACGAACGTCTCGGCGAGGTCAGCCAGCGTCGCGAGCTCGCGCTCCGTCCAGTCGCCGCGGCGATCTCGGTGCTCGACCGAATATCCTTCGCTCACATGTGCCCTTTCGATTATTCGATTCGCACTCTACGATGTCGTACCGAACATCCTGTTGACGAGGAGCTCCCGATGACCGACGTTGTCCTCGATGATCTCGATCGCGCGATCCTGCGTGAACTCCAGGCCGATGGCCGTATCAGCAACCTCGACCTCTCGCGGCGGATCGATCTCTCGCCGCCGGCGACCCAGGCTCGAGCGGACCGGGCTGGTCCGCGGCTACGTCGCCATCGTCGATCGGGAGCTGGCGGGCTTCGACCTTCTGTGCTTCGTGAGCGTGAGCATGCAGCTTCATCGGGTCGAGCACATCGACCGCTTTCGAGCGGCCATCCGGGAGATGCCCGAAGTCCTCGAATGCCACCACCTGACCGGGGAGTATGACTACCTCCTCAAGGTCGCGCTCCACAACCGCCGGGACCTGGAACGGTTCGCAGTCGAGAAGCTCACACCCATCCCGGGCGTCGCCCGGATCCACACGAGCCTCGTCCTGAGCGAGGTCAAGGCGTCCACGGCCCTGCCGATCGCGCGCCAGCTAGGAGCCACCCGATGACGATCCCGAATCCCCTGACGATGGGCCAGCAGTTCGGCCGGCGCTCGTGGGCCGAACCGTGGAAGATCAAGATGGTCGAGCCATTGCGCATGATCAGCCCGGAAGAGCGGGCGAGCGCCCTGGTCGAGGCCGGCTTCAACACCTTCCTGCTCCGCTCGGACGACGTCTACATCGACCTCCTCACCGACAGCGGCACCTCCGCGATGAGCGATCGCCAATGGGCCGGGATGATGCTCGGCGATGAGTCCTACGCCGGGAGCCGCAACTTCTACCACCTCGAGGACGCGGTCCAGCGACGGTACGGCTTCCGGAATGTCCTGCCGACCCACCAGGGCCGCGGCGCCGAGAACCTCATCAGCCAGGTCGCGATCAAGCCCGGCCAGTTCGTGCCGGGCAACATGTACTTCACGACCACCCGACTGCACCCGGAACTCGCGGGCGGCCATTTCGTGGACGTCATCATCGACGAGGCGCACGACTCCGAAGACCTCCATCCCTTCAAGGGCAACGTCGATCTCGCCAAGCTCGAGGCGCTCATCGAGCGCGAGGGCGCCGGGCAGATCGCGTACGTCAGCCTCGCCGGAACGGTGAACATGGCCGGCGGACAGCCGGTCAGCATGGCCAACATCCGCTCCCTTCGCGAGCTGTGCACCCGCCACGGGATCCGGTTGTTCCTTGACGCCACCCGCCTGGTCGAGAACTCGTTCTTCATCCAGGAGCGTGAACCGGGCTTCGCCGATCGATCGATCGCGGAGATCCTGCTCGAGTTCTGCTCGTACTCTGACGGCGCCTGGATGAGCGCCAAGAAGGACAACCTCGTCAACATCGGCGGCTGGCTGGCGGTGAACGACGACGGACTGTATGAGGAGCTTCGCAACCTCGTCGTCGTATACGAAGGGCTGCACACCTACGGCGGCCTGGCCGGGCGCGACATGGAGGCTCTCGCCATCGGCATCGACGAGTCGGTCCAGGACGACCACGTCCGAAGCCGCATCGGCCAGGTTCGCTACCTCGGCGAGCTGCTGACCGACTGGGGCATCCCGATCGTCCAGCCCGTCGGCGGCCATGCGATCTTCCTGGACGCCCGGCGCTTCTACCCACACATCCCGCAGGACGACTTCCCGGCCCAGACTCTCGCGGCGGAGCTCTACCTCGATTCCGGGATCCGCTCGATGGAGCGCGGCATCGCCAGCGCCGGCCGCGATGCGAAGACCGGGGATCACAACCGACCGAAGCTGGAACTGACCCGCCTGACGATCCCGCGTCGCGTCTACACCCAGGCCCACATGGACGTGGTGGCCGAGTCGGTCAAGGCCGTCTACGACCAGCGTGAGGCGACCCGTGGCCTGCAGATGACCTACGAGCCGAAGTACCTGCGCTTCTTCCAGGCCCGCTTCGAACGGATCTAGAAGGGGCTGCCTACGCGGAAGGGCGTTCCCAGCCCTGGGCCGGCCACGCCTCGCAGCGGAGGGGCCGATCCTCGCGGTAGCCCATCAGGTAATCGGCCTGGATGAGCGTGTGGAGCTGGCTGGTGCCCTCGTAGATGACGGCCGCCTTCGAATTGCGCAGGTAGCGCTCGACCGGGAACTCGTTGCTGTAGCCGTTCGCGCCGTGGA
>JBDTQY010000024.1:0-6745 GCA_039931955.1 Chloroflexota bacterium | reverse complement strand
CAATCGATGGACCGTGGCGGCCGGGAGGGCCTTCTCTCGCGACCATGGGCCACCGGGGACCGCATGCATCAGCGAGAAGGTGATGACCGAGACGACAAAGAGCACCGGGACGATCCACAGCACTCGCCGGATGAGATAGGTCGCCACCGTTCAGGTCCCTCGCTGCAGGCCGGTTGGGGAGCTATGACACATGGGCCGGCCGCACTGGCCGGCCCATGTGCACGTCGTCCGTGGGACGAATGACTGCTACTGCTTGAGGATCTGGATCGTCTCGTACCACTGGTCACCAGGGGTGACCGCGTACTGCGGGGTGATCAGCAGACCCGAAACGTACCGCTGGATCTCGAAGGTGGCCAGCGGGAACCGGAGCGGGATGATCGGCGCATCCGTCATCAGGATGGTCTGCGCCTCCTTGTACAGGGCAACCTGCTTGTCCTGATCAGGCTCCGACGCCGCCTCGGTGAGGAGCTTGTCGAATGCAGGGTTGCAGTACGCCGAATCGTTGTTCCCGCCACCGCAGGTGAACAGGCCGCCGAGCTGGTTGCTGGCGTGCGGGTAGTCCGCTCCCCAGCCGTTTCGGGAGATGATGTACTCGCCGCCATGCCGCTGTGGCAGGAAGGTGGCGAACTCGGTTCCGATCTGGTCGAACTTGAGGCCGGGGAACGCCTGGCTCCACGCCTCAGCGAGGAAGGCGACCTTTGGCTCGTGTCCTGCGCCGGAGTTGAAGCCGAGGCTGATCTTGCCGAGGTCGGCGACCGACGCCACGCCAAGCTCCTGGAGAGCGGTGGCCATGTGCGACTGGGCCGAGGCCAGATCGAACGGGTAGACATTCAGGTTCTCGTCGGAACCGGGGATGCCCGGCATGACGAAGCTGTTGGCCACCTTGCCGGTACCATTGAACGTCGTATCGATGAGCGCCTGCTTGTCGATGGCCTGCGTCAGCGCGATGCGGAAGTTCAGGTTGCTGGTCGGGCTCTTGGCCATATTGAAGTTGTAGTAATAGATCGAGAACGCCGGGACCTGCTGGACGTCCAGGGACAGGACCGGGTCACTGGTGACGCGGGCGTTGTCCTCGCTCGGGGTCGCGACAGCATCGAGCTCACCGGCCTCGTAGGCGGCCTGGGCCGCTGCCGGATCACCGAGCATCGAGAACTCGACGCGGGTCAGGGTCGGCTTCTGGCCGTACCACGTATCACTCGGGACGATGACGACCTTGCTCTGGTGCTCCCACGTGTCAAGCTTGAAGGGACCGGAACCAACGTAGTTGGCGGCTTCGGTGAAGCCGGGGGTCTCCACCCACGACTTCTCAAGCGGAACCGTGACCCACAGGGCCGCGATCGTCAGGAAGTACGTGGCCGGCGTCGCGAGCTTCACGACGAAGGTCGAGTCGTCCGGGGCTGAAACTCCGAGCGCTGCGACGGCAGCGTCCATTTCGGCAGCGCTGGGAGCGGGGTCCGCTCCGGCCATGCCAAGGAGCTCGCTCGCGCCGACAACCGGCTCGAGGACGTAGGAGTACGGAGCCGCGGTTCGCGGGTCCATCAGGCGCTGCCACGAGTAGACCAGGTCGCCGGCAACGATCTTGTTGCCATCGGAGTAGGTCGCGTCGCGGAGCTTGAAGGTGAACGTCTGCGCGTCAGTCGAGACATCGACGCTCTCGGCCAGTGACGGGACGACCTTCAGGTCCTTGTCGAAGTACATGAGCGGCCGCTGAAGCGCGTTGAGGACTGCGATCGAGTTCGAGTCCTGCGCCATCGTCGGGTCAAGGGTCGGTGGCTCGCTGCCGAGGTCGACGCGATAGACCTGATTGTCCGCGAGGTTTGACGGGACATCCGTCGGCGGGGCTGCGGTATCCCCCGGCGCCTGGGTGGTCGGCGCCTGGCTGGCGCTACCGCCACAAGCCAAGGCGATGATCGCGACGACCATCATGGTCGCTACGAGTCGTTTTCGAAACATTTGCCATCCTTTCGACTGCACGGGCGCTTCGTTTTGTGAGCGTGGCGCCCTGTGGTGGTCACACACGCAACACACCGCGTTAGCGCGATGGTAGCGTGGAACTCGGTTGCGCGGAGGCCGACTTCGCTGATCGACCCATCTCCCGTGCACCGGGAACTGCCCGGCTCAGGCTTCCTCGACGCGTCGAGCGCGACATGGTCCTCCGACCACCCAGCTTGAGTCGGGGCTGCGTGGCGCGCCTATCATTGTCATCTGGGCGACTTCCGTCAACATTTGCCTGTGCCGCAAGCGTGTCGGTGGTCGATCCGGAGGCAATTCAGGAGGCGGCCGTCAGCTTCTCGTAGGCGGCTCCATCGAGTAGATCGTCGACCTCGCCCGGATCTCCCAGCTTGATCCGGATCATCCAACCAGCACCGTACGGATCACTGTTTGCGAGTTCAGGCTCGGCAGCCAGGGCCGGATTCGCCTCGACCACCTCGCCGCTGAGCGGTGCGAACAGGTCGCTCACGGCCTTGACCGATTCGACCACGCCGAACGTGGCGTGGCGTTCGAGGGTGCGCCCGGCATCCGGCAATTCGACATACACGACATCGCCAAGCTGCTCGGCGGCGTAGTCCGTGATCCCCACGGTCGCAATATCGCCGTCCAGGCGAACCCACTCATGGTCTTTGGTGTAGCGCAGATCCGACGGGGCCATGTCGAGCAGTCCTCCAGGTCAGCGTGAAGGGGTCACGCAGTTTGGGATGCGGCAGTCGGCCGACGAGTCACCGCGGTCGGTGGTAGAAGGGCATCGAGACAACCTCGGCAGAGATCGCCTGGTTCCGCACCTCGACCTCGAGGATCGTACCCGGTTCGCCATCACCCGGGTCGACGTACGCCATGGCGATGGGGCGGCCAAGGGTTGGCGAGTGGGTTCCGGACGTCACCGTGCCGGTCTGGCGGCCGTCACGCCCCACTGGGTACCCGTGCCGGGCGATCCCACGTCCCGTGATCACGAGGCCCACGAGTCGTCGCTCGATCCCCTGCTCAGCGACGCGCGCCAGGGCAGCCCGGCCGACGAAGGATCCCGGCTTTCCGAGTTTGACCACGCGCCCGAGTCCTGCCTCGAAGGGGTTCGTGTCCAGGCCCAGTTCATTGCCGTAGAGCGGCATGCCGGCCTCCAGGCGTAGCGTGTCTCGCGCGCCAAGCCCGCATGGGATCACGCCCGCTGCCGTCCCGCCCTCAGTCAGGGCGCTCCAGACCGCATCGGCCCCATCCCACTCGACGAAGACCTCGAAGCCATCTTCTCCCGTGTAGCCGGTCCGCGCGACGAGGACCGGCAGTCCGGCCACGTGTCCCTCAGCGATGGCGTAGTAGCGAAGGTCCGCGAGCGGCACATCCGTAAGGGGCTGCAGGACGGAGGCCGCAACCGGACCCTGGATGGCCACCAGTGAGGTGGTCATCGATTGATCGTCGAGGACCGCGTCCCAGCCGCCCAGGCGATCCGCGAGTACGTCGGACACCACGGTTGCGTTGCCAGCGTTCGCAACCACCATGAATCGGCTCTCGGCGAGCCGATAGACGATCAGGTCGTCGATGATCCCGCCATCCTCGGCGCAGATCATTGAATAGTGGGCACGGCCGATCGCCAGGCTGCGCGGATCCGAAATGAGCGCGGCGGCAAGGGCGTCACCGGCGGCTGGGCCCTCGACGAAGAGCTCGCCCATGTGTGACAGGTCAAACAGACCGGCGCGCTCGCGCACAGCCCGATGCTCCTCCAGGATCCCGGAGTACTGGACCGGCATCAGCCAGCCCCCGAACTCGATCAAGCGGCCGCCGAGTTCGCGATGGCGAGCGACGAGTGCAGTTTCCCTGAGTGGCATTTCGTCGGTGCTCATGGTGCTACGGTCCCCGAAGAGTTAGTGGAGCGTTGCTGGCCGCCCGGGGCCGATTCTCTCATCGTGGCCTGAACGACGCGCGCTGCCGCGTCGACGAGGGATCGCTCGGTTTCGAATGTAAGGACCTCGGCCACTTCGTCGAACGGTACCCAGCGCACGCGCTCGAATTCTCGGTCATGGAGACTGAGGTCGCCGCCCACCGGCTCCATCAGCCAGTAGTGGACGGTCTTGCTGATGCGGGAGCCGTTCTGGACGAAGACGTACGAAATCGAAGGCAGGGGTTCCAGGATGCGCACCTGGAGTCCGGTTTCTTCCTCGACCTCGCGGAGAGCCGTCTGCTCGATTGTCTCCCCGGGGTCTGGTGTGCCTTTCGGCAGCGTCCAGGTCCCCCGGCGTCGGTCGCCGTCACGCCGCCGGAGCCCGACCACCAGCGACGGCCGACCGTCCTCGGCCGCAGATATGACGATCCCGCCGGCCGATGTGGCGGTTTCGGACCTCAGACCAGCCACGGCGCCGCGGGGGCGCTCGCGCGGCGGCTGCGCCCCCACCGTGTCCAGGTCATGGACACTGACGGGCGAAGACGGCCCGATCTGACTTCGCGGGACCGAACTGGCGTGACCCGAGCGCTTGATCGGAGACGAGTCAGGCCCGACGAGGGCATGCCGCGAAGCACCGTCGCCCGGCCGGAACTCGCCCGGAACGCAATCGCCGAACTGAGCCCCAGTCGACGCTCGCGCGCGCGACTCGAAGCCTTCGGGAAGTGCGCCGTCGGACGTGCTGCGAAGCGGGCGGCGATGCTGTGATCCATCGGCCGTATGGTAGCGCGTCAGGGCTGCTCCGCAAGACGGCGGCGCATCGCTTGTGCAGCCTCTGGTGCAAGGACGCCACGCAGTTCCGCGATCGTGACCTCACGCGCTGCTGCCGCGACATACAGCGGGAGCACGCTGGGTGCGTGGATCGCGAGCGCGGCGAGGTGCCGGCCGAGGGTGCCGACATCGCCACGGATCATCGGTCCCGTCAACGCGCGAGCGATCCCGAGTGCCCGGACATTGCCCAGCGTCTGCTCCACGAGACGACCGTAGACGGCCACCGAACCCTCCTCGTCCAGGCCAGCCGCGGCCCCGAGCTCTGCGATCGCATCGAGAAGGGCGACGAGGCCGCCGGCAGATAGCACCGCGGCCGCGTGATACGCGGCTTTGGTGCCCGGGGCGAGGCGCACGGCGTTGGCTCCCAGCGCCGAGGCCATCTTCGAGAGCAGGGCGGCGAGCTGTTCGTCACCCTCGATCGCAATCGTTGCACCGCGCAAGGAGGCTACCGCCCGTTCCGTGTCCGCAAAGGCAACCAGCGGGTGAAACGAGCCGACCTGCGTGCCGGCCGCCATGGCCGGCTCCAGCACTTCCGGGCCAAGCGCGCCCGAGGTGTGGATCATCGCCTGGCCGCTGTACAGACGAAGACTCGAAGCGAGGGGCGCGAGTGCATCATCGGGCACGGTCAGGATGATGAGCTCGACCTCATCGAGCAGGGCCGTGGCCTCCGCGAACGCCCGCGCGCCCGGAACGAGCGCCCGGAATGCCTCGCGTCGTGCGCGGTCGCGCGAGGCGACCCCGGCGACGGGCCAACCGGCGCGGGTGAGGGCGAGGCCGAGGGCGCTGCCAACCGCGCCTGCGCCCACGATCCCCACGACCGGCGGCTCGTCCGGCCCGGACATGTGATGGGGATGGGCATGCTCGACCGGCTGGCCGTCGGGCCCGTGAACGTGGAGAGCCGCCGCAGCCGGATCCAGGGCTATGCCGCGCGCATCCAGTTCGCGGAGCGTTTCCTCGATCTCCGTCTCCGATCGTTTCCTCGCCGGCGGATCCGGCCACGCCCTCATGGGGCGGGACTGGCGGGGCGTCGGTCGCGAGCGCGGTACCCTTGCACACCACGAGTGTAGCCACCAGCGAGGGACCAAGTTCCGTGCCTTCCAGAGACCCGTTCAATGCCCGTAGTCCGCTCGGGCCCGGCCTGCCCGACTACTACCGGCTATCTGCCCTCGCCGACAGGATCGACCTCAACAGGGCGCCGGTGACCCTGAAGATCCTGCTGGAGAACGCGCTGCGTCACGCTGGAAACGGCATCGTGGAACCCGCGGACGTCGAGCGGCTTGCCTCATGGCGACCGGGAGCCGGGGGCCAGGCAGAGATCCCGTTCCTGCCGGCCCGGGTGGCCCTTCAGGACTTCACGGGTGTGCCCGCCGTCGTGGATCTGGCGGCCATGCGCGACGCCATGGCCGACCTGGGCGGCGATCCGGCCCGGGTGAACCCGCTGGTACCAGCGGACCTGATCATCGATCACTCGGTCCAGGTGGACGCCTTTGGCTCCCGGGCAGCCTTTGCCATCAATGTCGACCGGGAATACGGCCGCAATGAGGAGCGCTATCAGCTGCTTCGCTGGGCACAGACCGCCTTCCGTGACCTTCGGGTGGTGCCGCCCGGGACCGGGATCATCCACCAGGTGAACCTCGAGTTCCTCGCCACTGTCGTGACGGATCGGCCCGATGCGTCGGGCCGCGTCGCCTTCCCGGATACCGTCGTCGGGACCGACTCCCACACCACCATGATCAATGGCCTCGGCGTCCTGGGCTATGGCGTCGGCGGCATCGAGGCCGAGGCCGTGCTGCTGGGCCAGCCCCTCTACCAGCCCATGCCACGCATCGTCGGCGTCCGGCTGACCGGGTCGCTGCCCAAGGGATCGACGGCCACCGACCTCGTCCTCGTCGTCGTCGAGATGCTCCGGAAGTACGGCGTCGTTGGCGCGTTCGTCGAATTCGCGGGGGACGGCCTGTCCGGTCTTTCGCTGGCTGATCGAGCGACGATCTCCAACATGAGCCCCGAGTTCGGCGCCACGGCCACGCTCTTCCCGATCGACGACGAGAC
>JBDTQY010000023.1:0-2003 GCA_039931955.1 Chloroflexota bacterium | reverse complement strand
ATGGCGACGGTCCCGGATGGGAAGGACATGAGGCCGAACAGGAGGTCCTCGTGATCGGCGTGGATCCGCTGAGCCGTCTCGGCCGAGACGCGAGCGGGCCGCTCGCCCGCGATCCAGGACAGCATGTCCACGTCATGGGTGGCGAGATCCACCGTCACGCCGACATCGCGGATGCGGGCCGGGAACGGGCCGGCGCGGCGACTCGTGATGGCGAAGACCGTCGAGAGCCAGCCGGCGTCGAGCAGCCGCCCCAGCTCCAGTACGGCCGGGTTGAAGCGTTCGATGTGGCCCACCTGGACCGGAGGCGCACCGGCACGCGCGGCTGCCGCCACGATCCGGTCGGCCTCGGCCGGCGTCGCGGCGAGCGGCTTCTCGACCAGGATCGGGATGACCCGTTCGATCGCGGCCAGCGCGAGCGACAGGTGGGTCGTCGTCGGCGAGGCGATGACCAGCGCGTCCAGCTCCGCCTCGGCGATCAGGGCAAGCGGCTCATCGAAGGGCTGTGCGCCGGTGGCCGAGGCGGCTGCCGCGAGGGCATCCGCGTCCGTGTCCGCAACCGCGGCAAGCACGACCCGGTCGGCCAGCCCCAGCACTCGCAGGTGGTTGCGCCCCATCGAACCGAGCCCGATCAGGCCGACCCGAAGCTCGCGATCGCCGACTGGCGACCACCCGCCGGTCATCGAGCGACGGCCCTCTCACGAGCCGGTGCGAGCGCTCGAACGACGGCCACGACCGCAGCGATCACCTGGTCCTGTTCCTGGTCCGTCAGGCCCGGGAACATCGGCAGCGACAGGGTCCGCTCGGACGCGGCGTCCGTGACCGGCAGGTCCGCACTGATCCCCCGCTCCAGGACGTACGGCTGGCGGTTGACCGGGATCGGGTAGTAGATCCCGGTCGAGACGCCGGCGGCGGCGAGCGCCGTCACGACGGCGTCGCGCTCGGGGCCCACATCGAGCGTGTATTGGTGGAAGACGTGCGTCCGACCTTCCGGGGTGATCGGCGTCCGGACGGGAAGGCCAGCGAAGGCGGCGTCGTAGCGCGCGGCGATGCGGCGCCGACGGTCCGTGTTGCGCTCCAGCTTGTCCAGCTGACACAGGCCGATCGCCGACGCGATGTCCGTCAGGCGGAAGTTGTAGCCGAGGATCTCGTGGTGATAGCGCTCGCGCATGCCCTGGTTGCGATACAGGCGGATCCAGTCGGCGAGTCGGTCGTCGTCGGTCGTGATCAGCCCGCCCTCGCCGGTCGTCATGTTCTTGGTGCCATACAGGCTGAACGCGCCGTGCCCGAAACTCCCGACCTTGCGCCCGCGGAATTCGGCGCCGTGCGCCTGACAGGCATCTTCCACGACCGCGAGACCATGGCGGTCGGCGATCGCAACGATCATGTCCATGTCCGCCGGCAACCCGAACAGGTGGACCGGGCAGATCGCCCGGGTCCGCGGGGTGATCGCTGCCTCGATACGCGCCGCATCGATGACGTAGGTATCGGGTTCGATGTCGACGAAGACCGGCGTGGCACCGGAGTACAGGATCGCGCTGATCGTCGCGTTGAAGGTGTGGCCGACGGTGATGACCTCGTCGCCTGGCACCAGCCCCATGCCCTCGAAGATGCACATGAGGGCGACCGTGCCGTTGCTGACCGCGATCGCGTGCTTCGTGCCGATGAACGCGGCCCAGCGCTCCTCCAGCTCCGCGGTCCGACGGCCCCCAGCGAGCATCCCACTCTCAAGGACGGCCGTGACGGCGGCGATCTCTTCCGGCCCGATATCCGGGCGTGCGACGGGGATCATGCGGTGGCTCCCTGTGGGATGGGCGGGTGAGGGCGCTCCTCGAGCGCCTCGTCGTCGGTGGCGTATACGTAGCGCCGATCGCAGGCCGGGCAGACAAGTTCGCGGTCGATGGCGTAGCGGTCGCGAACGGCGGGAGCCCCGTGACCGGTCGAATCCGACAGGCGTCGACCGCACGCGCACACCCAGCCGATCCGGCGGGCGGGGTTGCCGGCAA